>JAZUHV010000121.1:0-2497 GCA_045641925.1 Butyrivibrio sp. | reverse complement strand
TTAATTTCTGATTCTAAATTAGACATAAAATTCTCCTAAAACTAGCGCATAATTACATAAATCATAACATATGAAGGGAATTTGTACAACAAAACGATGATTTCCGAAAAGTTCAATAACATAATTGACACCCTATATTTGAAGTGTTATATTCCATAGCAAGAAAAGCAAAGGCGCTTTGGTAAGGCTACCAGAGCGCTTTTTTCTATTTTCACGCAGATTCAAAAGTGAGTTTGACTGCGAAAAAACACATAAGGAGTGAATATTATGACAATACCTGAAATGTATGGAAGCCTTGTATTTAGTGACAAGGTGATGAGAGACAAACTTCCAAAGGATGTGTACAAAGCATTACGCAATACCATTGACAAGAATGTTCCATTGGAACTGAGCGTTGCAAATTCCGTTGCTGTAGCAATGAAGGAATGGGCTATCGAGCATGGTGCAACACATTTTACACATTGGTTCCAGCCAATGACCGGTACCACTGCAGAGAAGCATGACAGCTTTATTTCTCCAAATGGAAATGGCGAAGTTATTATGGAATTTTCAGGTAAGGAACTGGTTAAGGGTGAGCCAGATGCATCCAGCTTCCCTTCTGGTGGTTTAAGAGCTACTTTCGAGGCGAGAGGATATACCGCATGGGATCCTACTTCACCTGCGTTTATTAAAGATGGCACATTATGTATTCCTACTGCTTTCTGTTCATACAGCGGTGAGGCTTTGGATAAGAAGACTCCATTGCTTCGTTCCATGGAAGCCTTGAGTGCAGAGGCTACCAAGGTCCTTCAGGTTTTGGGAAATGCGGATGTAACCAGCGTAACCACTACGGTTGGTCCTGAACAGGAATATTTCCTGGTTGATAAGGAAGATTTCAAAAAGAGACAGGATTTGATCTTCACCGGAAGAACGCTCCTTGGTGCGATGCCACCGAAGGGACAGGAAATGGAAGATCATTACTTTGGTATTTTGAAGCCACGTGTAGCAGCCTACATGCATGAATTGGACGAGGAACTTTGGAAACTTGGCATTCCTGCAAAGACCAAGCATAATGAGGTTGCTCCTTGCCAGCATGAGTTGGCACCTGTTTTTGATACTACAAACGTTGCAGTTGATCACAACCAGTTGACCATGGAAATCATGAAGAAGGTCGCTGACAAGCATGGATTTGTCTGCCTCTTACATGAGAAACCATTCGCTGGTATCAACGGCTCCGGTAAGCACAATAACTGGTCCATGACCACCAATACTGGCGTGAACCTTTTGGATCCTGGTAAGACTCCTGCTGAAAATACACAGTTCCTGGTATTCCTTGCAGCTGTTATCCAGGCAGTGGATGATTATGCAGATTTGATGAGACTTTCTGTAGCATCTGCTGGTAATGATCATCGTTTGGGCGCAAATGAGGCACCTCCGGCAATCATTTCCATCTTCGTTGGTGATGAGCTGATTGCAGTACTGGATTCTATCGAGAATGATACCTTCTTTGATAAGCAGAAGGCAGTATCCATGGATATTGGTGCAACCGTATTGCCACACTTCAGAAAAGATACTACGGATCGTAACCGTACTTCACCTTTTGCATTTACTGGTAACAAGTTTGAGTTCCGTTCATTAGGTTCATCCCTTTCCGTATCCGGACCAAACATAGTATTAAATACTGCTGTGGCTGAAGTATTGAGCAAGTTCTATGAGGTATTAAAGGACGTTCCTGCTGAAGAGATGGACAAGGCTACTCATGAATTGATTAAGGCTACCATCAAGGCACACAAGAGAGTTATCTTCAATGGCAATGGTTATACCGATGAGTGGGTAGAAGAGGCTGCTAAGAGAGGCTTATTCAACTATCGCTCCACTCCAGATGTTTTACCTACCTTTATTGCAGAAAAGAATGTTAAGCTCTTCACAGAGCATAAGGTATTTTCTGAGAGCGAAATTTTCTCTCGTTATGAAATTCTTTTGGAAGAATATTCTAAGACCATTCATATTGAGGCAAAGACTCTTACCGATATGGTAAGTCATCAGTTCCTGCCTGCTTTGATGAAGTATATGGATTCTTTGGCGTCTGTTGCTAAGAAAAAGAAAGCAGTATGCGAGAGTCTGACCTGCAAGTCAGAAGTAAAAATGCTTGAGAAGTTGTCTGCTTGGTATGACTGCCTGGATGAATTGAACGAGAAGCTTGTTGCAGACCGTCTGACCGCAGAAGGCATGGAAGACAGCCTTGAAATGGCTAAGTTCTATCAGGCAACTGTTATTGCCGATATGGAAGCAATCCGTAAGGTAGCAGACGAGGCAGAAGCAGTTATTCCAGATGACCTTATGCCATATCCAAGCTATGCGAAGATGCTGTTTTATGTATAGATTACATTTCTAATTTATATTATTCCTCATGGGGAAGCGCAATGTAATATTGCGCTTCCTTTTGCTTTGATATAATAAAAGAGAAATGGATTTGAAACCTTTATATTTACATTTCCAAGTCTTTTTCGTATAATTA
>JAZUHV010000120.1:0-2125 GCA_045641925.1 Butyrivibrio sp. | reverse complement strand
CCATTGAATTGTTTGAACGATACAAGCAAATGGGTGGAGAAATCGTTACCATAGGCTCCGATGCACATGAGGCTTCCTCGCTTGGCTATTCCTTTAAAATTGCCGAAGATATTTTAGAAAATATTGGTTTTAAGTATGTGGCAACTTTTGATCAAAGAGTACCCGCATTTGTGCCAATTCGATAAAAAATCAAAAAAGTTCCTGTGAGTACTCTCACAGGAACTTTTTTTATAACAAAAATGGTGTTTCCTGATATACATAATAGTTCAGCCAATTACTGTAAAGACAATTGGACGTTGCTCTCCAGGTAAGATACGGGCGATTATCCGGGTTATCCTCCGGATAATAATTATACGGAATCTGCGGATTCAGGCCACGTCCCAAATCACGATGATACTCATTGTCAAGTGTCATACGGTCATACTCCAAATGGCCCAAAACAAATATCTGTTTACCATCCTCACTCATGACCAAAAGGTCTCCCACCTCATCGGAGGTTGCCAATATTTTAAGTGTTTCTATGGTTCGAATCTTCGCCTCATCCACACCGGTGTTTCTGGAATGTGGCGCCACAAATATGTCATCAAAGCCACGAACCAATGGCACCTTGCGGTTTAATACATGGTGGGAATATACACCGGAAACCTTCTGTGGAAGAATAATCTTTTTAACCCCATAGTGATAATAAAGGCCAGCCTGGGCAGCCCAGCAGATATGGAAGGTGGAGGTTACATTGGTCTTGGTCCACTCCATAATGGTAGCTACCTCCTGCCAATATTCCACTTCCTCAAAATCCATAAATTCTACCGGTGCGCCAGTAATAATCATGCCATCATATTTCTTATTCTTAATATCATCAAAGGTCAGATAAAACTGATTTAAGTGAGACTCAGAGGTATGCGTACCTGTGTAGGAGGCTGTCTGCAAAAATGTAATATTAATCTGCAGCGGCGTGTTCGAAAGGGCACGAAGAAGCTGTACCTCTGTATCTTCTTTTAACGGCATCAGATTTAGAATCACAATCTCCAATGGACGCATATCCTGGCTGTTCGCACGGTTTTCATCCATCACAAATATATTTTCGTTTTCTAACACTGCCTTTGCTGGCAGATCATTTTGTGTTTTAATCGGCATGGTTAAATATCCTTTCCTACCAAAGCAAGGAAATCCTCTTCAGAAATGATTGCCACTCCCAGTTCCTTTGCTTTTTTGTTTTTTCCGGAATTACTGTTCACGTCATTGTTAATCAAATAATCTGTTTTCGCAGACACACTTCCGGCAGCCTTTCCACCGAGGCTTTCAATATATGCTTTCAATTCATCCCGGTTGGCAAAGTGATTGACACTGCCTGTCATCACAAAGGTCTTTCCAGCAATCGGTGATGAAAGGTCTCGTTCCTCCTTCTGAAGGTGTAACTCCTCCAAAAGATTTAGGAAAGCCTGTTTATGCACTTCCTCGGAAAAATACTCTTCCACAGATTGCGCAAGCACATCTCCAATGCCATCCAAAGTCATCAGTTCTTGTGCGGAAACCGTCATAATTCGCGCTGGGGACTCATCAAGCGCACGACAGATCAGCTTCGCATTGGCCGAACCGATTCCGTTAATTCCCAAGGCATATACCACATTAGCAAGGGTTGTAGTTCTGGACTTATCCACAGACGCAATTATATTTTCAAAGGACTTTTCTCCAAAGCCCTCCATTCCCACAATTTGTTCACGGAAACGGTCCAGATGATAAATATCGGCGAAGGATTTTATATAACCCTGATCAATAAACTTTTCCAGTGTCTGTTCTGATATACCTTCAATATTCATAGCATTACGACTAACAAATAATTCAAAGGCCTTCACATGCTTTGCCTGGCAATCCGGATTCGTACAGTATAGCGAATCCGCACCCTCTGTGGAAACAATCTTTGTAGTTCCCCCACAAACCGGACAAATCTTAGGAATTTCCAAATCATTCTTTTTTGTCAGATTCCCCGCAATCTGCGGAATAATCATATTCGCTTTATAAACCGTAATCGAATCTCCGATTCCAAGCTTTAATTCACGCACAATGCTCACATTATGCACACTGGCGCGTGTAACGGTTGTACCTTCCAGTTCCACTGGATCAAAGA
>JAZUHV010000119.1:0-5558 GCA_045641925.1 Butyrivibrio sp. | reverse complement strand
ATTTGTAGCAATCCTTGGTGGTGCTAAGGTTGCTGATAAGCTTGCAGTTATTGATAACCTTCTTGAAAAGGCAGACACCCTCATCATTGGTGGTGGTATGGCTTATACCTTCATGAAGGCTCAGGGATATGAAATTGGTCTTTCCCTTTGCGATGATACCAAGCTTGATTACTGCAAGGAAATGATGGCTAAGGCAGAAGCTAAGGGCAAGAAGCTTCTTCTTCCTTTAGATGCTGTTTGCATTAAGGCATTCCCTGATCCAATCGATGCTCCAATCGATACTGAGACTTATGATATCACTGCTATGCCAGCTGATCAGGAAGGCTGCGATATCGGACCAAAGACAAGAGATCTTTATGCTGAAGCAGTTGCTTCTGCTAAGACTGTTGTTTGGAACGGACCAATGGGTCTTTTCGAGAACCCAAGCCTTGCTGTAGGTACTAAGGCAGTTGCAGAAGCTCTTGCAGCTACCGATGCTACAACCATTATTGGTGGTGGTGATTCTGCTGCAGCAGTTAATCAGATGGGCCTTGGTGACAAGATGAGCCACATCTCTACCGGTGGTGGTGCTTCCCTTGAATTCTTAGAGGGTAAGGAACTCCCTGGCGTTGTTGCTGCTGACGACAAGTAAAATATTAAATTAGGAGGCCAATCATGGCACGTAGAAAGATTATTGCCGGTAACTGGAAGATGAACAAGACTCCATCTGAAGCAGTTGCATTGGTAAACGAATTAAAGGACCTTGTAGTTAATCCTGACGTTGACGTTGTATATTGCGTTCCCGCAATCGACATCGTTCCAGTTGTGGAAGCTGTTAAGGGAACCAACGTTGCAGTTGGTGCTGAAAATATGTATTTCGAGGAGAGCGGTGCTTACACTGGAGAAATTTCTGCAGCAATGCTTGTAGATGCTGGTGTTAAGTACGTTATCCTTGGACATTCTGAGAGAAGAGATTATTTCAAGGAAGATGATGTGCTTCTTAACAAGAAGGTTAAGAAGGCATTTGAGGCAGGCCTTACTCCAATCCTTTGCTGTGGCGAAAGCTTAGAGCAGAGAGAACTCGGTGTAACCATGGACTGGATTCGTCTTCAGATTAAGTCTGATCTTGCAGGTGTTACTGCAGATCAGGTTAAGAAGTTAGTCATTGCTTATGAGCCGATTTGGGCTATCGGAACCGGCAAGACTGCTACCTCTGATCAGGCTGAAGAAGTTTGTAAGGGTATTCGTGAATTAATTGCTGAAATCTATGATGATGCTACTGCTGAAGAAGTTCGTATTCAGTATGGTGGATCCATGAATGCAGGCAATGCAGCTGAATTACTTGCTAAGCCAAACATCGATGGTGGTTTGATTGGTGGCGCAAGCTTAAAGGCTGATTTCGGTAAAGTCGTTAACGCTTAATCGGTAAATATTATATTGCAACTTTTAAAAGGCATATGTCGTAACTGGCATATGCCTTTTCTTTGCCTGTCATATTGACGCAAATCTGTAAAAATGATACTATTTCTCAGGTGATAATTTTTTACAAATTATATGATTATGGAAAGATAAAGGAGAATACAAATGTCAAAGAAACCTACCGTGCTTTTGATTCTTGATGGATATGGCTTAAACGATAAGGTGGAAGGAAACGCTGTAGCACAGGCAAAAACTCCTGTTATGGATCAGTTGATGAAGGACTATCCATTTGTGAAGGGTGCAGCCAGTGGTATGGATGTTGGTTTGCCTGAAGGCCAGATGGGTAACTCTGAGGTTGGTCACTTAAATATGGGTGCCGGCAGAATTGTTTATCAGGAATTGACCAGAATTACAAAGGAAATTATGGATGGCACCTTCTTCGAGAATGAAGAACTTGTTAAGGCTTGCGAGAATTGTAAAAAGAACAATAGTGCATTGCACATGTTCGGCTTGCTTTCTGATGGTGGTGTACATAGCCACAATACACATCTTTATGGACTTTTAGAACTTGCTAAGAAGCAGGGACTTGAAAAGGTTTTTGTACATTGCTTCTTAGATGGTAGAGATACTCCACCTCAGTCCGCAAAGGGCTTTGCTGAGGAATTGGAAGCAGAGATGGCTAAGATTGGTGTTGGAAAGATTGCATCCGTATCTGGTCGTTACTATGCTATGGACAGAGATAATAACTACGACCGCGTTGAGAAGGCATATGACTGTTTAACAAAGGGCATTGGCAATGAAGCAGCTTCTGCTCCAGGGGGAATTCAGACCTCATACGATAATGGAGTAAATGATGAGTTCGTTGTACCATTTGTTGTTAAGGAAAATGGTGCGCCTGTAGCGACCATTCAGGATGGTGATTCTGTTGTATTCTTCAACTTTAGACCGGACCGTGCGAGAGAAATCACTCATTGCTTCTGCGATGATGATTTTGATAAGTTCAACCGTGGCGCCAGAAAGGATGTTGTATTCGTTTGCTTTAGCGATTATGATCCACTGATTCCAAACAAGGGTGTTGCCTTCAAGAAGGTTGAAGTTACCAATGTATTTGGTGAATGGTTAGCTGCTAAGGGAATGAAGCAGGCTCGTATTGCTGAGACAGAGAAGTACGCACATGTAACCTTCTTCTTTAATGGTGGTAAGGAAGCTCCAAATGAAGGCGAGGAACGTATTCTTGTAAATTCTCCAAAGTATGTACCTACTTATGACAAGAAGCCAAGAATGAGTGCATATACTGTTACGGATAAGATTTCTGAGGCAATTACCGCAAAGGATGAGAATGGCGATAGCTTATACGATGTAATTATTTGTAACCTTGCAAATCCTGATATGGTAGGCCATACCGGTATGATGGATGCTGCTGTAAAGGCAATTGAAGTAGTTGATGAGTGCGTTGGCGAAATCGTTAACTTTGTATTACAGGAAGACGGTGTGATGTTCATTTGTGCTGACCATGGTAATGCAGAACAGTTGATTAATTATGAAACTGGGGCACCACATACCGCACATACAACAAATCCTGTACCATTTATTTTGGTTAGCAATAATAAGGATTACAAACTTGCAGAAGGTGGTTGCCTGGCAGATATTGTTCCAACCCTTATTGATTGTATGGGAGAAGAGAAACCGGTTGAAATGACTGGAAAGAGCTTACTGGTTCGTTAATTTCTTTTCTAAACATAAAAAAATAGTTGAAATGAGCCCGCGCATATGTTAAGATACACTTTGCGCGGGCTATATTTATGCCTATGCGTTAGATTTAGGAGGATGGATTTCTCATGGAAGTTGTAAAGATTATTATTACCGTTGTATTGGTATTAGTTAGTATTGTTTTGACCGCAGTTGTATTGATGCAGGAAGGCAAGTCTGCTGGACTTGGTGCAATCAGTGGTGCGGCTGAAAGCTATTGGGGAAAGAATAAAGGCCGATCTATGGACGGTAAGTTACAGACAATCACCAAGGTTTTGGCAATTGCATTCTTTGTACTTGCACTTGTGTTAGACTTAAAGTGGTTATCATAATTACGGATTGAACTATGTAAGCCCCTTAGCGTAAGCTAAGGGGCTTTTATTGTGAAAGAATAAGGAGAATGGTTTGGATAAAGAATTTGAGCGTAGAAAAAAAGTGATTCATGATTTGATTCATGATCCGTCATACACACCAATGAAGATTAAGGAATTGGCCATATTTTTGAATGTTTCAAAAGAAGACAGACCGATTTTACAAGCTGTTCTGGATGAACTTGTCAGCGAAGGAAAGATTGGCCTCTCCAAGCGTGGAAAATATGGTAAGGCAGAGAATACTGCTTTAATTGGCGTGTTTTCTGCTACCCAGAAGGGCTTCGGCTTTGTAACAATCGAGGGTGATGAAGAGAATGATATTTTTATATCCGAAAAGGATGTTAATGGAGCCATGCATGGTGACAAGGTTTCTGTTATTGTGACCAGACAAAAGGAACCGGCTTTTCTGCCACAGGATTTTAAGAAGCATGGTTCTAATCCAAAGGGAAGAAAGAATCCATCAAAACCGGTAACTGGGACCAAACGCCGCGAGGGCCGTATCATAGCCATTGTGGAAAGAGGAATGACCGAAGTGGTTGGCCTTTATGAAGACAATGGCAATTATGGTTTTGTACTGCCGGACAACCAGCATTTTGCATATGACATTTTTGTGGCCGGAAAAGACTCTATGGGGGCGCAAAACGGCCACAAGGTAGTAGTGAAACTGACAGATTATGGAGATGAGAAACGTAATCCGGAGGGAATTATTACAAAGATTCTAGGACATAAAAATGACCCTGGAACCGATATCCTTTCGATTGTGGAGGGCTATAAAATACCGACAGAATATCCGGATGAAGTAATGGAACAGGTTGCAAAGATTCCAAATGAGGTGGACCCGGAGGAAATTCAAAAGAGAAAAGATTTGCGTGATTTGATGATGGTGACCATTGACAGTGAGAGCGCAAAGGATTTGGATGACGCGGTTTCACTTACAAAGGAGAATGGAATTTATCATTTGGGCGTTCACATTGCTGATGTCAGCCAGTATGTAACGGAAAAATCCCCATTGGATCAGGAGGCTTTAAAGCGTGGCACGAGTGTATATTTGGTAGACCGCGTCATACCGATGCTTCCGCATAAATTGAGCAATGGATTATGTTCGCTAAATGAGGGCGAGGATCGTCTTGCACTCAGTTGTCTGATGGATATCGATGAAAAGGGCAATGTAATTGGCCATGAAATTGCAGAAACGGTGATTCGCACCAATGCGCGTATGACTTATACTTCTGTGAACAAAATTTTAACCGAAAATGATGAAGAGGAAATTCAGAAATATCGCGAACTTGTTCCGATGTTCCGTCAAATGGGTGAACTGTCCGATTTGCTTCGGGAGAAACGTCATATGAGGGGCTCTATTGACTTTGATTTGCCAGAGTCCTACATCGTTGTTGATGAGAAGGGAAAAGCCTTTGACATTAGGCCTTATGAAAGAAATAAGGCGACGATGCTAATCGAAGACTTTATGTTAATTGCCAATGAAACCGTGGCAGAGGATTACTTTTGGCAGGAACTTCCTTTTGTTTACCGTACTCACGAAAAACCGGACATTGATAAGATTCGTTCGTTGTCAATCTTCATCAATAACTTTGGATATTCCATGCACATTTCGGATAATGAAGTGCATCCAATGGAATTGCAGAAATTATTGGCAAAGGTGGAGGGATCGGACGAAGAGGCAATGATTAATCGCCTTACCCTCCGTTCTATGGCGCGTGCAAAATATTCGAATGAATGTACTGGTCACTTTGGTCTGGCCGCAAAGTATTATTGCCATTTTACATCTCCAATTCGTCGTTATCCGGATTTACAGATTCATCGAATCATTAAGGAAAATTTGCGAGGAAACTTAACGGAAAAGCGTATTGAACACTACAATGGATTGCTTTCCCTTGTATGTACGCAAACATCCTCTACGGAACGCCGCGCGGATGATGCGGAGCGTGATGTAGTCAAGATGAAGAAGGCAGAGTATATGCGCGGACATATTGGCGAGGAGTTTGAAGGTGTGATTTCAGGAGTGACCTCCTGGGGCGTTTA
>JAZUHV010000118.1:0-2443 GCA_045641925.1 Butyrivibrio sp. | reverse complement strand
AACTGAATGCCGAAAATATTCAGGTTACAGAAGAAGAAATTGCTACTGCATATGAAGAAATTGATCCAAAGGTTCTGGATATCATTCGTAAGGCTCTTGTAAATATTCGTGATTATCATGCAAAACAAAAGAGAAACAGCTGGTTTGATGCACAGCCGGATGGAACCATTTTAGGTCAAAAAATTACGGCACTGGGTCGTGTTGGAGTTTATGTACCGGGTGGTAAGGCTGCTTATCCTTCCAGCGTATTAATGAACGTAGTTCCTGCAAAGGTTGCAGGTGTGGAGGAGATTATTATGGTTACTCCTCCGGGAAAGGATGGTCACATTTATTGTGGAACCCTGGTTGCTGCGAAGGAAGCAGGCGTTGATAAGATTTATAAGGTCGGTGGCGCACAGGGTATTGCAGCAATGGCTTATGGTACCGAATCCGTTCCTAAGGTGGATAAGATTGTTGGTCCAGGAAATATATATGTGGCGCTAGCAAAGAAAGCAGTATTTGGACAGGTTGGCATTGATTCCGTTGCAGGTCCAAGTGAAATTATGGTTTTGGCAGATGAAACAGCCAATGCACATTATGTTGCTGCTGATTTATTGAGTCAGGCAGAGCATGACGAAATGGCTTCTGCAATCTTAGTAACTACCTCAAAGGATTTAGCAAATCAGGTTCAGGTAGAAATTGAGAATTACTTAAAGGTTCTTTCACGTGCAGAAATCATTCAGAAGTCCCTGGATTCTTATGGCTATATTTTGTTAGCCGACACTATGGAAGATGCCATCGATACAGTGAATGAAATCGCTTCAGAACATTTGGAACTTGTCACGAAGGATCCATTCCAGACAATGACAAAGATTAAGAACGCAGGCGCTATTTTCCTTGGTGAATATTCATCAGAACCATTAGGTGATTATTTTGCTGGTCCAAATCATGTATTGCCGACCAATGGAACCGCTAAGTTCTTTTCACCACTTGAGGTGGATGATTTTATTAAAAAATCAAGTATTATTTGCTATTCACGCGAAGCACTTGAGGCAGCACACTTAGATATTGAAGGATTTGCTGAAGCAGAGGGATTGACTGCACATGCCAATTCCGTTCGTGTAAGATTTGAATAAAGGAGTACTCAGATGGATAGAGTCGTTAATTTGTGCAGAAAAACTTCAGAGACAGATATCGAAATTTCTTTGAATTTGGATGGTTCCGGTATTGCAAATGTTGATACTGGAATTGGATTCTTTGATCATATGTTAAATAGTTTTGCCAAGCATGGATTGTTTGACCTGACTGTTAAAGTTCGTGGCGACTTAGAGGTTGATTGTCATCACACAATTGAGGATACCGGTATTGTGCTAGGTGCTGCAATTAAAAAAGCTTTAGGCGATAAGAAATCCATTAAGAGATATGGTTCCTTTATGCTTCCGATGGACGAAACTCTGGTACTTTGTGCAATTGATTTATCCGGTAGACCTTATTTTGTTTTTGATGCAGAATTTAACGTTGAACGTGTTGGTTATTTTGATACCGAAATGGTTAAGGAATTCTTTTATGCAATTTCTTATTCTGCCGGAATGAATCTGCACATAAAAGAAATGTATGGCTCTAATGCACATCATATTATTGAAGCAATGTTCAAAGCATTTGCACGTGCATTAGATGAAGCTTCATCTATAGATCCGCGTGTTGAAGGCTTACCAAGCACAAAGGGGGCGCTTTAAATGCAGTTATATCCGGCAATTGATTTAAAAAATGGAAATGCCGTACGTTTACGACAGGGCGAGTTCTCTGATGTTACAGTTTATGAGAATGAGCCATATAAAATGGCACAATACTTTCAATCCATGGGTGCAACATTTATTCATCTGGTTGATTTGGATGGAGCATTGGAAGGACGATGCGTTAACGAGGAAGCAATTAAAAAGATTGTCAATTCTGTAACCATTCCCTGTGAATTGGGTGGGGGAATTCGTTCTTTAGAAGACATCAGAAGAACCCTTTCTTATGGAATTTATCGTGTTATTATTGGTACGAAAGCTGTTCAGGACCCTGATTTTGTAAAGGCAGCTATTGATGAATTCGGACCGGAGCGTATTGTTGTTGGCGTCGATGCAAAAAATGGTTTTGTCGCTACACATGGTTGGGAAAAGGTTTCTGATCAAAGTGCGTTGTCCATGGTTCTTGCCATGAAGGATATCGGTGTTCAGACAATTGTATATACCGATATTTCCAAGGATGGAATGTTAAGTGGACCAAATGTTGCAATGACAAAAGAACTTACAGAAAAGTCTGGAATTAATATCATTGCCTCCGGCGGTATGAGCTGCATGGATGATTTGGAGCATTTAAATGATGCTGGCGTTAAGGGTGCCATTATTGGTAAAGCAATCTACGAAAAACGCATTGATATTGGTGAAGCAGTTCGTTTGAAGTCGGATCGTAGCCATGT
>JAZUHV010000117.1:0-2596 GCA_045641925.1 Butyrivibrio sp. | reverse complement strand
TCCGTTTGAAGCAATCTTTATTTTCTCTGCAGTTGAAAAATCAACCAAATAAGTCTTTGCAATAGCTTCTGTTAATTCATCACCGGCAGATGGAATCATACCATAAGCAATTACCGAACCATCCTTTGTAATACAAATATCAGAAGTACCTGCGCCCACATCCACAAGTGCAATATTCAATAAACGGTATTGCTGCGGAATTGCTACATTCATTGCAGCAATAGGCTCCAAAGTAAGATTTTCCACTTCCAAACCCGCCTGCTCAACGGACGCATATAAGCCATCAACAACCTCCTCTGGTAAGAAGGTTGCTAAAAGATCAACACCAATTTTATTAGCCTTATGGCCCTCCAAATTACTGATTTCGTAGCCATTTAAGTAATATTTAACCGGAGTATAACCAACGCAAAAATATTGAACGGAATCCTCCGTATTATTTTCATTCATGGAGCGATGTGCCTGTTCAATTGCAATATGATCCAAGGTATATATCTGTTCAGCGGTCACTTTCTCTTCCGGATCAGTTTCTAATTCCGAATGAATATTTAAAGTCTTCAATACACGACCTGCGGCTGCAATACAGACACCGGATAACTTCTTTTCCAGTTTCTTTTCCAGACGATCTTTTACCGTACGAATTTCTTCGCCAACTACCTGAATATCATGAACCTGACCATCTAACATAGCTCTGGAACTATGCTCCAAAACCTCCATGGCAACAACATGAAAGCCCAATCGGTCCATATAACCAACTGTGCCTACAATACTTCTGGTTCCGATATCCAAACCGAATACGTAATTATCTGATAAAGGTGCCAACTGAGACATCGCGACCTCCTAAGCCAAACTTCAAAATATTATAGCATAATTATACATATTGTTCCAGTCTCTTTTCCAGCTGCAAACGGGTATAATCAAAATCCACACCAGTATGAATTACAAACTGCGAATGCTTACGAAATTCTTCTTCAGAAAGCTGCGTGGCATCAATTTGTTTGACCTTTTCCAAGCTATATCCACGGTCTGACTGAAGCCTATTAGAGCGCACCTCAAAAGGTGCATACACATACCAAATCTCATCACAAATTTCTTCATAATGATTCTCAATCAGAAGAGCTGCTTCAACAAAAACGAAATCATAGCCCTGTGTTTTGGCCGAATCAATCATCTGCTTTATTTTCAGATTTGTTGCAGGATGTACGATACCATTCCAGGTCTCTAAAAGGCTATGGTCCTGATATATACACTCCGCAAGATGTATACGATTTAAGCTTCCATCTTCCGAATAGGCATTTTCTCCAAATAATCGAATTGCATCTTCAGATAATTCATGTCCGTATTGCATCAAATCCTTTGCAACATCATCTGCCATAATCACAGTACAATGGCATAATTCCTTTAGCATATTCAAAACTGTGGATTTGCCGGCACCAACGCCTCCTGTAACGCCAATAATCTTCATTATAAACCTCAAACTATTTCGCTTCGTACCAATCGTTTCCCTGATGCGCATCAACTTCCAGTCGAACAGACAGCTTCGCTGCATTACTCATCTCTTCTCTTAAAATTGCAAATACCGCATCTTCTTCTCCATTGCAGGTTTCAATCAACAATTCATCATGAATTTGTAAAATCAATCGAGACTTTAGATTTTCTTTCTGTAACCGCTCATATACACGAATCATTGCAATCTTAATGATATCTGCAGCGGTTCCCTGAAGCGGAGAATTCATTGCAATACGCTCTCCAAACTGACGGCGCATAAAGTTGGATTCCTTAATTTCCGGAACCGGTCTTCTACGGCCAAACAAGGTAATTGCATAACCATTTTCCTTCGCAAATTCGACCAACTCATCCTGATAAGATTTCAAACGCGGGAAAGTCTTAAAATAATCTTCAATGTATTCCTTTGCTTCTTTCTTGGAAATACTGAGGTTGTTGCTTAATCCAAAGGAGCTGATACCATAAACGATACCAAAATTCACAGCCTTTGCATTACTTCTTTGCGTCGGAGTAACCTCCTCCAACGGAATATGAAACACCTTGGAAGCAGTAATTCTATGAATATCATGGTCTTCATTATAAGCCTCAATCAAGGTCTCATCACCGGACATATGGGCTAACAAACGAAGCTCAATTTGTGAATAGTCTGCATCAATAAAGGTATAACCATCCTTCGGGATGAATACCTTTCGAATCATTCTGCCAATTTCCATTCGAATCGGAATATTCTGCAGATTCGGCTCCGTCGAGCTTAAACGACCGGTAGCCGTAATGGTCTGATTGAACGTTCCATGGATGCGCCCATCCTCACGGATATAATCAGCCAGTCCATCCGCATATGTAGACTTCAGTTTTGTTAATGTTCTATATTCCAAAATATCGCTGACGATTGGATATTCATCGGCAAGTTTTTCAAGTACATCTGCAGAAGTGGAGTATCCCGTCTTCGTCTTCTTTCCGCTTGGAAGCTGCAATTTCTCAAACAAAATTTCACCAAGTTGCTTTGGTGAATTAATATTAAAGGCAGTTCCTGCCTGCTCGTAAATGTTTTTTTCTAAAACAGCAATTTTCTCCTGAAGATTTAAACCATACT
>JAZUHV010000116.1:0-2045 GCA_045641925.1 Butyrivibrio sp. | reverse complement strand
CAATATACCTTACGGAATGCTTCGCAATAAACTGAAATATCTGTGCGAACTCAACGGAATGGTATTTGTTGAGCAGGAGGAAAGCTATACCTCTAAGGCATCATTCTGGGATCGGGATGTAATCCCTGTATATGCAGCAGGTGCAAATGTAGCAAACTCTTTCAGCGGGAAGAGAATACATCGAGGCATGTACATGAGTGCTGAGGGTAAATGTGTTAATGCGGATATAAATGCAGCCTTGAATATCCTGCGTAAAAGTAAAGTTGTGAGCCTTGAGGCTCTATACTCTAGGGGCGAAGTGGATACGCCCGTAAGAATAAGGGTGGCCTAGCAATAGGTGGAAACCTAAATACCAAACTCCTTAAACGGAACCGAATGGTCCCCATAAGCCCCCGCTTCAAGCTTGCTAAGCGGTGGGTAATTCACCAATCTTCTTTTCCGGCTTTACACATATGGTTATGTGCTTAATATCCCTGAACTGCTCTTCGATAGTGTTATGAACCCGCTGAGCTATGATATCACTCTGGACCAGGGATATGTTCCGATCGGTAAGTATCACCACATCCACATAAATCATATTTCCAAATTGACGCGTGTGGATACTTTCAACGGCCTTCACATCTTCATCATTCTTAACTGTTTCCAGAAGCTTCAGCTCAATTTCACTGCTGCAGGCACGGTCCACCAATTTGTTAATGGAATCTTTAAAAATGTCATATGCCGCCTTCACAATGAAGAGGCAGATCACAAGGCTGGCAGCAGCATCCAGCCAAAGACATCCCATCCTTGCTCCTGCTATACCCACTAGGGCACCTACGGATGAAAGAGCATCGCTTCTATGGTGCCAGGCATCTGCCATAAGCGCCCCGCTGTTCAGCTGTTTTGCATGAAAACGGGTGTACCAATACATTGCCTCCTTGCACACAATGGAGATCAACGCTGCCGCCAGCGCCAATGTCCCCGGCACTTCACTGTAAAGATTTCCTGCGCCAAGTTTTTCGATTGCAGTATGTCCGATAAATAATCCCGTGACCAGCAGTATGATCGCAAGCACAATTGCTGCTACCGGTTCAAACCGGTCATGTCCATAAGGATGATTGGCGTCGGCCTCTTTACGGGATATCTTAACTCCTATGATAACTATGATGCTGCTGAGCACATCCGATGCCGAATGAACTGCATCGGAAACCATCGCTCCTGAATTAGCAAATATACCTGCCAGCAGTTTAAGTACGGAAAGGATCATATTCCCAATGATACTTACTAATGCTACCTGAGATGCTGTAATTTTTGATTTTCTGTTCATAGATGCTCCTCAAAAAAAACTGACGGTCTTTCGAGGTACTAAAAAGAATCAACCTCGAAAGATTCACTGACTTTCCGAGGTTCGCAGATTTTTTATGTGAAATAGATATAAAAAAACCACGGAACCCGTAATATTTATTTACTGTCCCGTGGTTGTTTCCACTGTTACTTTTGTAACCCGGCTCCAAGCTATGCTTTGGCCTGCTCAGTTTGTACTGTAGTTCAAATGCAGTGCAAATGACTTTTGCTATTGTAACCTGTTTTGGCATGTTAATCAATATTATTTTGCCAGTCATTACAGTTTGCCCTGACAAATGCATTTCTGAAATATCGTGATATTTTCCCAGAGTAAGCTGTGTCATTTATTCTCTACATGCACCACATGGAGCTCCCGTCTTTCCATTTGGCATTATTGCTAATCCATCATGTATTTCCATGTATCAATCGTGCCTACACAGAAAGAACCATTCTCAGGTTTATCGAAACAAATACACTTTCCCCATAATAATCACCTTATTACTTCCATGGTTTCCTTCCGCTGAGCCAACCTTTTTCTTTCCAGTACTGCGTTTCTACCGGAGAGGAATTCCATCCTTTCTTCTGCATCATTCCCATCATCCAGAACATAAACCTGGTCTTTATTCCACCAGTCGGCGCGCCTTTCTGCCTTAACTTTCTTGCGAGTTTGTCAGCCATTTTACGGATTTTCTCCTTCTTATCCGAGGCCACTCCATCCCAGC
>JAZUHV010000115.1:0-4663 GCA_045641925.1 Butyrivibrio sp. | reverse complement strand
CTTCCTTCTTAGGTAATACATCGAAAGTTCCGTCCTCAGACATCTTTTCGATTTCCTTTAACTTGTTAATTCTACCCTGAATGGTCTTGAAGTTGGTAAGCATACCACCTAACCATCTCTCATTTACGTAGAACATACCGCAACGCTCTGCTTCTACCTTAACGGCATCCTGAGCCTGCTTCTTGGTACCTACGAAAAGAATGGTTCCACCATTTGCAGCGATATCATATACTGCATTGTAAGCTTCATCAACCTTACCTACAGACTTCTGTAAGTCGATGATGTGGATTCCATTTCTCTCGGTGTAGATGTACTCAGACATCTTAGGGTTCCATCTTCTGGTCTGGTGACCGAAGTGAACACCTGCTTCAAGTAACTGCTTCATTGAAATTACGCTCATTTTTATACCTCCATGGTTGTTCTTGCATAGGATGTCTTTTTCCCACCATCATCCGTAAGCGTATCGGACACCACATGGCTCATCCTATGTGTAGTTTATGTATGCCTAGACGGCACCGCTTGATATAATATCATACAAAAGCAAAAAAGGCAAGATAATATTCTTGCCTTTCTTAAGTAATTTCATATGAAAATTATCTGCCACAAATCAATCTGGCAATCTGCTCATAGCTCATATCAGAACGAATAATAAATTTATCGCTCAAAATAATTTCCGAATAGCCATTATAACATAGGAAATCATTAAATCTGACAGCATCGTCTACAATGCCAGCTCTTGCCAAAATATTTGCAACCGTTTCCGATCCCATAGAATTCGTTATCTCCAATTCATAAGTAAAGAAAGTTGGTTCCGTTGTCGGTGCCTCTGTCGTAGGCGCCTCTGTAGTTGGAGCTTCTGTTGTTGGAGTTTCTGTCGTTGGGGCTATTGTTGTCGGTGTCTCGGTTGTTGGAGCCTCTGTCGTTGGCGTTTCCGCGGTCGATGATTCTGTTTCTACAGGACTCGTCTCTTCTTTTGCAGTTTCCTTTGAATCAGTTTCTGAAGTCTCAGAATCTGTATTCGTAGGATGACTTGGAATCAGACTTTCTGCTTCTGTCATAACCATTCCTAACTTCTCAGCACGTTTTATGACTTCCTCATTAGAAATAGGATTTACCATACGAAAGATAAATAAAATCAGTGTGGTCAGAACGATTCCAATGCCAAGTCCGCGTAAATAATACTTTAACTTCATCTTTATCTGCCACCCTTAAACAAATCAATTACAAGTTTTACCTCGCCAATACCAATACCGAGCTGCTTCGCAATTTCAACATTAGTCTTGCCCTGTCGGTTCAACTCTAAAATCATTTCATTATTATTACCGGTTTCCAAACTGCCAACACTGCGATTCTCTTCGCGTGAGGTTTCCTTCGCAATTGCAGCCTTTGCCCGTGAAGCTGCAGTTTTTGCAGTAGACTTTGTTACACGCTTTGGCTTAACAATTTTTTCTTCATCAAAAACAACATCTGTGGCAGGTTCAACTGGTGTATCTAATGGCTCTAAAACCGTAGTCGTTTTCTTTTTTGTAGTTTTCGTTGTAGAAGCTTTCTTAGGTGCCTTTTGGGGCATTTCAGCAAGCTTTTCCTCTACAGGCTCTGCATTAGCTATAACACTCTCCATAGAGGTGCGAGCCATATTTGCATCTCTAACTGCATTCGTGATTTCTTTTTTCTTTTCATTCAACATATCATAAAGAAACATAACTTCATTATGATTACGATTGATTTCATTTAAAATTGTATCGGAATATTCGTCCATTTCTTTCTTTTTGGTTACAGAAATCATATCCATCTGAGATTCCTGCTTTGCGGACAATTCCTCCATTTTTTCTTCAAAAATGTCTACAATCTGTTTTTCTATTGCAGCTCTCTGGCGTTCCGTTAATTCGGCATTATTAGCCGGTGCCGTTTGCGGTCCATCCAATTTGGAAGAAAATATAAAGCTGGCAATTGCGATAGCAATACCAATTATGAGTAATGCAATTTCCAAACCTGACATAACTCGTTTTGTCTCCTAAATCTTAATATCAAATCGGGCAGAACTTTTTATGCGCACAACACCCTTCTCTTCGATCTCACGTTTTTGACGTTTTTTCTTTTGTTCTTCAGCAGAACCGCCTCTGCCGTTTTTAGCGTCAAATTCACCACTTGCAGAATCTTCTTTCTCATGAACCTGTTCAGAATGCTCCTGAACATTGCGTTCCTGGACCTGCATCATATTCTGTTGATCTGTTTGGGGCTTGGCATCCTCGGCCTGTTTCATCGGCGAAATGTCTGTAGTTCTACCAATAGTACCATTAAATTCGATAGGTCTCATGTTGTCAATCCTACTTTATGATTAGTTAAATAGTTCCTATTTAATTTATAATGCAATCATCGTAATATCTGCGCCCTTTTTCACATACTGGCAATGGTCAACACGATCGCGAATAAACATTGCATCCTGGCCAAACTCTAATTTTACGCCCTGGAAAATACTACGTTCAATTTTGATTCTTGCATCGTCCGAATTATGAAGGCAGCTATTAATTTTTGTTAATTCTTCCATATTGCTCTCAATGGAATTGCCTAACAAAACCATGCTTTTGGTTGCGTTTTGTAATTGTTCCATAAGCTTAGGATCCAACCCGCCATCCTTCATTTTTTTAATCTTTAGCATTTCAACCAGCTGAATAATTTTTTCTTTATCCTTAGTTTCGTTATCGATTCTTTCCTGAAGTTCAGAAACACGCTTGAATTCCTCTGCATCACTTCCCATGGCAATGATGGTATTCGTACCCATCTTAGAACCGATTTCCTTCGCGGTAATCATGACACCAGCTCTGGTGTGGCCACCAATAATACTTCCAGAACGACCTTTTGCCAAAATACTTTCACCAACAGAAATTCTACTATGTAAAACAGCATCTACTTCAAGTTTTTTCTTTGCCGTCACAGTTGCATTCTCAATGAATGTAGAAATAATACTTCCTTCTGATAGCAACGTTCCTCGTCCCTGTCCAGAAATACCTCTGGCAAGAACGATATCCCCACCTGCTTCAATTTCAGCAGCCTCAACAACACCATCAATTGTAACATTTCCAGTTGCTTTCACTTTAAAGCCTGATCGTACCGCACCACGCACACGAACATTTCCATCAAAGTTAATGTCACCGGTAGTCGTATCTACATCTGCCTCAACAACGTATTCATTCGATACGAAAACCTGATCGCCAGCCAGTGAAACATGTCCGGTAACATCAGAAATCAGCTGTGTTCCATCTGCAGAAACATGCATATTTTTGCCAAAGCGGAAATTCTTCTTATAGACTTTCTTAGGCTTAACTTCCTGCCCATAAACATTTATGCCGGAATCGCCTGGGTCTTCTTTTTCAATGGTGGCAACGACGTCACCAGCCTTAACCTTATTAATCACATCCAACTGATGGAAATCGACCGTTCCATCCTCGTTAATCTTCGGAGTCGTATCAATTTCTGTATTAAAATTATAGGTTAAAACAGCATCCTTTCCATCACGAGGGTCTTTTCCTTTCGCAATGATAAAGGTCTCGAAATAACGTTTTGCACCAAGAATAGCTTTAATTAAATTTACATTCACGCCATAAGCAACACGAATATTTGTCAAGTCCTTCGCAATATCATCAATGGTCGGATCTTCGCGGCCAATCATGTGCGGAAACATCGTCATCTGAACCTGCATTCCAGAAGTACTTACAGAATACTCACACCATCCTGAAAAAGGAATAGTGCTATTTTCAGAAATACAAACAGACTCCCCTTTGGAAGCCTGTTCAAAACATGTCTTTAATTTATTCAGAGACCCATATTCAACCTTTTGTTTGTCTAAATAAGTGATCAACCACTCCAAGGATGCCTTCTGACCATTTCCTTCCGGGGCGATGATACGCAAAAAGGTCCCGTTCTCTTTGCTTTCTAACTCAAAATACCCATTTCGATCCATAAAAAACTCCCATTCATCAATCGGAAAAGTAACACATATACGTTCCGAGTTTTTTCTTAAGTTTCGCTAATGCTTTTGTATGCAACTGAGAAACTCGAGATTCAGAAACTTCTAACACCATGCTGATTTCCTTCAGGTTCATCTCTTCATAATAATACATAGAGACTACCAGACGTTCTTTTTCCGTTAACTCTTGTAATGCAGCCCCAATCATTTGCGTCAGTTCTTCTTTCTCGACACTTTCCTCTGGTTGAATAAAGGACGAATTGCCAACTCCCTCCATATGGCCTTCCGGTGCCCCTTGTTCAACAAATTCATCTAAGGAAACAATGTTACTAACTTTAGCCTGTCCCTGCCAGTTATAATATTCATCAACACTAACCTCGAGTGCCGATGCAATTTCTTCATCAGTTGCCTCGCGGCCATACTCCGCTTCAATCTGTGCACAGGCAGCTTCAATCTTCTTCTGTTTCTGTCTGACAGAACGCGGAATCCAATCCATTTTTCGAATCTGGTCTAAAACTGCACCTCTGATTCGAAGGCTTGCATAGGTTTCAAACTTTACATTTTTACCATAATCAAACTTATCGATTGCATCAATTAAGCCGAAAATACCATAGCTAACCAGGTCCTCATATTCAACATTATACCCAAGGTACATGCTTAATCGTCCTGCAACCAATTTTACCAATGGTGAATATT
>JAZUHV010000114.1:0-3547 GCA_045641925.1 Butyrivibrio sp. | reverse complement strand
ATGGCTACGATCCGACTTTTCCTTTGACGGACCGGGAATTTGTCCAGAGATGAAGAATGAAGCACATTATGCCATGATTGCGCCAAAGCTACTTCGTGTAGCGCCGATTTTTTCCGTTGTTGGCATGTTGTTTAGAAAGAGCGAGCCGGATGTGATTGCAAACAGTGTTGGGCAGCTATTGATGCAGCATGCGGCGTTTACCTGGGAAATCGAGGGAACGGACTTTAAGACTGCTGCGCACCTGACCCCAGTGGCAACGAATATGAATCGCATCATTAATGAGTGGATTGATGATGAGACGATGGAAGAGCGTAAAGCGTTCACGAAGGGTCTTTTTGATGCATTTAAGGCAGGCGGCGCTGTGGATGTACAGGGCGTTGCTGCGGGCGGAATAGAGGGTATACAAAAGATATTAAAGTCGCTTGCGACTTTGGATAAAGAAACCAAAGGCGTCACCATGGACCTGGTGAAAACTGCAGCGGTGGGACTGACCGAGGACGTAAAAAAGTCCGGTAGACAGTCGGTGGGAATGATCTTAGCCAATACCGGAATGTGGTATGCCATTATTTCTGTTCTGTTTGGCGTATTTTTATTAGCATTTCCGGAGGTGGCAATGATTGCGTCCGGATGGCTGTTTTTGGCGCAGATTATCTTCTTTTGCGTGCTGCGAATCGTAACACTTTGTGTGACCGACCGTAAGGCAGTCTGGAAGTTCGTATTTTATGGTGTACTGACGGCACTGGCAATTGCTGGCATCGTGAACTATTCATTGCTTCCGCTGACCTCTGGAGTGGCAATTGCGCTGGGCTTTGGCGTGATGGCAAGTGTGCGTTTATATAACGCCATTCACAGAAGAAAAATCCGCAAGGGAAATTGGCTTTTATATGCAGATGCGGCGATGTCCATGGTACTAACCATAGCCTGCTTTATTATGATGGTTGGACCATACTTTGGCGCGTTTATTAAGGTTGGCGGCTTGTATCTTGTCATTATGAGTATGCTGGAATTATTCCGTGAATATGTGGTGCGAGAGCTGAAGGTATACACAAGATAAAAAAGAGCCTATGCACAAGGCATAGGCCATATTAAGGATTGCAGATGAAGAAAAAAATAATAGGAATAATGGCATTATTATGCTCGCTTATGATGACGGCCTGCGTTCCGCAAAACTACATGTTAAGTCAAGGCTATGACACCCAGAAAGCAGGAGAAACACTTCTGAAAAATTATCTGGATGCGAAGTATACGGATTACAAGCTGGAGACCCCGCATGTGATTACCGGCGCGAAGTTAGGTCAGCAATATTTCATGGGAAGCTATCTTACCAAGAGTGTGGGTGCAGAATTTGTGGTAGATGGAAAGAATTATCGAATCACGGCAGATACAGAGACCGAGACCATTTACTCGGAGGAGTTAAAGCCAGCCATTAAGGCCTTTTTGGCAGAGGAAATAAAGCCGTATTTTGATAAATATGGATTTGAGGCGGACTATGCCGTGGATACCGTATTTGTTGAATATATTCTGGTCAATCATGACGTGAAAAATCGTAAAGAGCTGGTCAATACAGAGGTTGTTCTGACCAATGAATTTCCGGTAGAGATTACCGAAGAGAAGGTCGCAGATTTTTTTGATCGCGAATTAGATGGTATGGACCTGACTGCGATTTGGATTGCTTATAGCGGTGATGCAAAGCCTTTTCCGAGGGAATTATACGAAGAATTTGTAGCAGACCATCCATATATGAAAAGCGCAATCATTCGTCTGATGAAGCTATCCGAAGAGAATCTGACTGCCATCCAAAACGGTGGCTGGTATAATGGCAACATGGAGATTCTGGAAGATACACATTACGTGGCAGAAGAAAAATAAAGGAAGTGGTTTATAAGTGAAAAAGAGATTCAGCAATGTAATCAAAGTATTTGTTATGGTGGGACTGACGATGAGCATCTTAGCAGGCTGTAGCGCAGGAAATGCGTCTGGAAAATCTATTAAGGGAATGTTTTCTGAGCACAATATGAAGGCGGGAACCTGCGTGACTGGTGGCATGATTAAGAGCACCATGCAGGAAGAAATGATTCTAAAGAATTTTAATAGTATCACCCTAGAGAATGCGATGAAGCCGGATGCTATTTTGAGTAAGAAGAAGAGTATCGAAGCCGGAGATCTGGTAGTGGTATTTAATGATGAATTGAAGCAGGTACTCGACTGGGCCAAGAAGAATAACATGGCTGTGCGTGGTCATACACTTGTCTGGTACAGTCAGACCCCAGAATGGATTTATTATGAGGACTTTGATACCAATAAGAGCCTTGTAAGCCGCGATGTGATGTTAGCACGTATGGAAAGCTATATTAAGCAGGTGTTTGAGCAATTAAAGGAGCAGGGTTACATCGAACTGTTTTATGCCTATGATGTGGTGAATGAGGCATGGATGGAAAATGGAAAGATGCGAGAGAACCACTGGCTGGAAATCATTGGTGAGGACTACATCTGGCATGCTTTCAACTTTGCAAATAAGTACGCACCGGAATCCATTGACCTGTATTACAACGATTATAACGAGCAGTATAAGTCCAATACTCTGGTGAACTTTGTAAAGACACTGGTAGATGATCAGGGCAATTATCTGATTGATGGCGTGGGCTTCCAGGCGCACTTATACACGGAGGACAGTCTGACGGATTACTTCAGAACGTTGGATGCAGTGGCAGCCACAGGCCTAAAGGTGCAGTTAACGGAACTGGATGTCTGCCTTGGAAATTGGCAGAATACAAAGGATGCGAGTGAAGAAAATCTAAAGGAGCAGGGTCAGTTTTATTATACTCTGATCAATGGTCTTCTGGAGCGCGTGGACGCAGGTTCTGTAAAGACAGATGCGATTACCTTCTGGGGCTTTATGGATACGCTTTCCTGGAGAAAGCAGGCAAGTCCACTTTTATACACCGGTGCTGGGGAAGAAAAACCGGCATATTATGGTGTATTGCAGATGAAGGATAAGGTTTATTAATTTGCATGAATAGTTCAGATATCAAATACGAAGATTTTAAATCCGACCAGGAGAAGCGCGACTTTCTTCAGGAATACAATGACGAGGACAGAACGTTACGAAACGCACCGGAATCGGATGTGGAACTGTACCGCAGGCTGGTGGAAGAAGGCATCGAAAAAGGCTGGACAGAGGCCATGGTTGCCAAAGCTTACAGCTGTTACGGTGGCGATGAAGCCTATGTATGTGACTGGTTTATGTGCCGCGATTTGCTTCTGCAGCTAATTTCGATTCAGGGGGATGAGAATCCGTTTCATTACAACACGCTTGGATATATTTATTATTATGGCCGATGCAATGACGGTCAGCCGGACTATGATACTGCGTTCAAGTATTTCAGTGTGGGCGCGGCCAATGGTGTGTTTGAGTCCCAGTATAAACTGGCGGACATGTATATTTCCGGTAAAGGAATATTTAAGAGCGAAAAAGCTGCGGCGCACATTATAGGCGATATCTATGCAGAGAATTATGACAATTTCTGCAAGAAGTCGGAGGCCAAGC
>JAZUHV010000113.1:0-2297 GCA_045641925.1 Butyrivibrio sp. | reverse complement strand
GAAGCATCCGAACGTCAGGGAGAGATGATTAAGTCTACTGGCGAAAGATTTGACCAGATTCGCGAGTCCGTTAATAACCTCGCTGGCAACGTAGAACAGATCTCTGCAAACGTAACAGCCTGCGCGAAAGCCAATGAAAAGGTTATGGATTCCATCTCCGATTTGTCTGCGACTTCCGAAGAAGTCGCCGCTTCTTCTGAGTCCTCCTTATCACTCTCCAATGAGTGTACCAAGGATGTGCAGGAATCCAAGGCCATCCTCGACGACATCCTGGTATTGTCCAGACACTAATTACGCTTTTGGGAAACTTATTATACAGAGAGCAGCCCACTCGTTATTATGCGAGTGGGCTGTTCCGCTATCTTTGTGACCATAGAGCAGACCCAACTGGATGGTTAAGCATATAGAGGTTTAGCGAAAGAAGGAGCCCTGAGATTGTTGGTCTCAGGGCTCGCTCCATTTCATCCATATTCAATTTTTATTATATGCTACTTAGTCTTCCTACTCCGTCCTCCGATTATTCAAATCGACTATTGTTTACAGGAGTAACAACTACCTTTCCATCCTTATCCAAAAGAGGAGTCAGGCCTGCGCCATATCCATCCTTGATGAAGATGTAATTAACTCCCGTCTCACGATCTACAAAGATCATGAACATCGTGGTAAATGCATTACCATCCGAATAAACCTTTTCAAATCTTCTCATTGTCTTCACCTTTCCTTTCTGTGTATCAGTAACACTATGTTGCTGATGAAATTATCTTATCAAGAAGACACTGAAGAATATAGGCATGTAGGTGCGGATTATCTGCCCGTAATTTGCCGTGAAAAAGGGCATTTGATTTCTAGTCAAATGTCCTTCCAACAAACCTCATCGCTCTCTTTTCTTCTCATCGTTTCATCCTCCGCTTAGTCCATGAACTCTCGATAATCTTCCTCACTTGCGAA
The DNA here is from genome assembly GCA_045641925.1 of Butyrivibrio sp. GTDB lineage: Bacteria > Bacillota > Clostridia > Lachnospirales > Lachnospiraceae > Eshraghiella. Next base: position 1,349 of record JAZUHV010000113.1, on the reverse strand, counting down.
CAGCAAATACTTGCCATTTACAAATCCCATATATCCATCTGCAACGTAATATCCCTTCATTTTGGCCTCCTTAAGTGAACTCTTCGTTTTTACACTTAGGAGTCTACTCCCTTTGCTGTCCTATTAGCCGGACATTAAAAAGGAGCTGACCATCTTGTTAATTGCAGCAGTTAACAAAAGTAGAGGTTAATCCCGCATAAAATCAAGCTTCCAACAATTCAGCATCTCGACTCTTACCAGAATATACCGGCCCTACCGTGTGAATTATCTTTTTGCAAGGCAAATCATATGCATCTGTAATCTTTGCCTCACCCGTGTCGCACCCATGAAGCTTGCGACATTCTGCCAATAGGCCAGGGCCTGCAGCACGATGAATTGCGCCATCTACTCCCCCACCACCTAAAAGACTTTTATTAGCAGCGTTAACTATGCAATCACAATCAAATTTCGTGATGTCTCCTTGGCAAATTCTAATACGAAAGACAGGTTCATCTGACTTGTGAAAGAATACGGCGTCAACCTCCCCTATGTCTGTCTTCAGTTTTTCAAACCCTTTTGCCTTCTTCATATTGTTCACCGTTTCATGCAACCATTCATGATAATAGTCATACTGTGGTTGCGCCCAGTAATTTAGAAGCATATTCAGGCAGTCTAGATCTTCTTTTTTACTGGTACACGTATATTCATCCTTATTACGATTTACAGTAACCTTATGTACATCAGTTACAAAATCGAACTCCACAACATAGATGCAAGAACCGGTCCAGCTACGATGCGCATATAAGGTATCGCCTTCCATATACCAGAACCATTTATCTTCCATTTCCTGCGGAATATTACCGTAACGAAGATTAGCCACCTCATCCGTGGTGAAATGGCGCTTCAATATGAAGTTGTCGTTCTTGGCAGGCATTGGGGTTGTTTCCCAGTCTGCAGCTGTTGCAATCGTGTATTCCATGATATTAACGTCCTCTAAATTCTAAATCACAATCCCATCCACATGATCCAACTCATGCTGAATGATTTGGGCTATCTACAGAAAATTCATTGCTATAAAATTTAATTTCACACATATTTACAATGTTATCTTTTCTTTCTATAATAAGGTCTATTTGTGTTCCGTCAGCGTCATCTGCCTTTTTAGACCAAGCAGACTCTTCAGAACTTACCCCACCAATCTTCAATGCATCCTTTATCTATATGATGCTTTTTAGTCTCTCAAGCACCCAATTGGTACTACTTTAACTCCTGCATCTGTTGTATATCCCATTGGAGCAGTTGCGCAGATTACAATAAGTGCTGTCGGTTCTCTATATGTTGCTCTTGGATGATCTGCATTTTTTAATGCC
>JAZUHV010000112.1:0-2371 GCA_045641925.1 Butyrivibrio sp. | reverse complement strand
GCTGAGGTTGGTTCATCCATCAAAAGAATTTCCGGTTCCACCGCCAATGCTCTGGCGATACAGATTCTTTGTTGCTGTCCACCGGATAAGGATAATGCTGATTTTTTTAATCGGTCCTTCACTTCATCCCAAATAGCTGCTCCTCGAAGACTTTCTTCTACCAATCGATCCAGTTTTCTCTTATCCTTGATTCCATGAATGCGCGGTCCATATGCCACATTATCGTATATACTCATAGGAAACGGGTTCGGTTGTTGAAATACCATACCAACCTTTTTCCTTAAAAGAGTCACATCTACACCATTTGCATAGATATTTTGCTGATCAATTTCCACCGTTCCAGTAATTTTGACACCATCCACTAAGTCATTCATGCGGTTCAATGTTTTTAAAAAAGTGGTTTTTCCGCAACCAGACGGGCCAATAAATGCTGTAATTGCATGCTCTCTGATGTCCATGTTAACATCCTTTAATGCATGATTATCCCCCGTAAAACAGATTCAAATTGCGCACTGCAATTTTTGTATTCTCCATATATTATTTACCCCCTTCTTGACACATCAAAATGTTTTGTCAGGGCCTTGGTCAAAAGGTCAATGCCAAGAACAATAACAAGTAATACTACCGCTATTCCAAATGCGGTAGAAAAATCGCCCTCGCTGGTAGCTGACAGATACATCTGAATTGTCAGTGTACCACCTGACTGAAAAGGTTTTGCCAGTAAGCCCTGTATGCCATTTGGTAAAAGCTTTCCGCTTCCGGCTGTGAAAAGAAGCGCTGCCGACTCTCCCACGATTCGACCAATTGCTAGAATCACGCCTGTAATAATGCCCGGCAATGCACTTGGAATTAATATCGTTCGAATCATGTACCACTTTCCACTACCAAGTCCTACAGCACCATTTCGATATGTATTTGGCACCGTCTTTAATGCTTCCTGTGTATTTCTTGTAATCAGCGGCAATACCATGATAATTAACGTAAGGACACCTGTCATAATGCTGTAACCCATGCCGAGGGTTTCTCCAAAAAGCATTTTTCCAAACAAACCAAAAATAATGGATGGTATTCCAGCCAAGGTTTCTGTTGCATATTCGATGATGGTTACAACCTTTCCAGGTTTTGCATACTCATTCAGATAGATGGCACTTCCCACACCAATAGGAGTTGCAATCAACATCGTGATTACAATAATGATGAGCGTATTCACAATATTGCCCGCAATTCCAACTGTACCCTTTAGAACACTGGTTACAGAAGTCAAAAATGACCAGTTGATTACGCCGATTCCCTTAATCAGTACATACACAATGATTCCAATCAGCAAAAAAACCGAGAATCCTGCACATAAATAAATCAGAAAGCGTACAAACCCATCCTTCAATTTTCTACTCATGCTGACGGCCTCCCCTTCTCACCCTTAACAGAACAAAATTCACAATCATAATAAAGGCATATAAGACCAGGCCAACACTGAATAGCACCTGTCTGTGCAAGCCAGCGGAGTATCCCATCTCACTTACAATTTGTGTAGTAAGTGTTGTCACAGAATTAAATGGCAAAGGAAGATTAACCGCTCCTCCTGCAACCATGTTAATGGCCATTGCTTCTCCAAGTGCGCGTCCAATACCTAGAACAACACCTGTCAAAATACCGGACTTTGCAGCAGGAATTACTGCGTGAAAAATTGACTGTTCTTTCGTAGCACCCAATGCCAGAGAAGCTGCTCTAAGATTGTTTGAAACTGCCTTAAGCGATGATGTGCTAATGCTGATTACCGTTGGTAAAATCATAATTGCCAGCACGATAATAGCGGAAAGCATATTGGCTCCACCAGTAAACTGATGGTTCGAATCCCCCTTGAACAAAAGTTTTTCCAATTGAAACATCAATGGATTCAGCACCATCATGCCAATCAAACCATAGATAACAGATGGAATCGCAGCCAGCAATTCAACAGCACTGCTAACAATGTTACCCAATCTCTTGCCAGCCATTTCGGACAGGAACACGGCAGTCAACAAGCCAATAGGCACTCCGATCACAATGGAAGAGGCCGTTCCCACCAAAGATGTTAATATAATGTATCCTATTCCGTAGGATGGATTTGCTGCGGCAGGCTCCCATACGCTGCTAAAAAGTAACTGCCAAACCCCGACTTTTTGAAAAGCCGGGGCACCTTTTATAAGCATATAGATTGTAATAGCTCCTACTGCAAATATAGCGACCACCGCACAAATCAGAAAAAATATTTTTGCTGTCTTTTCTATAAATGCTTTCTTCATAAGTTCCCCTTACTGTGGAATAATCAGTCCAACCTTCTTGATGACCTCTTTTCCTGCATCAGAGTGAATGTAATCAAACCAAGCCT
>JAZUHV010000111.1:0-15356 GCA_045641925.1 Butyrivibrio sp. | reverse complement strand
GCGCTCACCCATTTGGAAAAAGCCCAGATTACTCATAACTGTCGCAGTAATTGTATCCTCCTTTAAAATACCCTTGTTCTTCATAAACAATCCACAGACAGCCATAATCTGATCACCATCTACGAAGTGACCACGCTCATCCACAGCAAGCATACGGTCCGCATCCCCATCAAATGCAATACCGATGTTCGCCTTCTCAGCAACCACACGAGCACACAATTCTTCCATGTGAGTGGAACCACAATTTTTATTGATATTCAAACCATCCGGATGATTATGAATCATAACAGGCTTGGCACCAAGTGCGCAAAGAACCTTCTGGGCGGTATAAAATGCTGCGCCCTCCGCGGTATCTACCACAATCTTTAATCCAGACAAATCCAGTGGCAGCAAATTCTTTGCAAAATCGATATAATCTTCAACCAGTTCCGACTTGTATTCGATACGACCCACATCTGCACCGATTGGCATCGGAAGTTCCGAGGAATTCATTCGAAGAATCTCCTCGATTTCGTCCTCTAACTGGTCTGGTAGTTTGTATCCCGTGCCCGAGAAAAACTTAATTCCATTATATTCAGCAGGATTGTGTGACGCAGAAATAATTACGCCCGCATCAAATTTCTTAATTCGGGTCAAATATGCCACTGCAGGTGTTGGTGCTACACCAACGTAGACAGCGTTCGCACCGACTGCACAAATTCCTGCCATCAGGGCATTTGCAAGCATCTCGCCGGAAATACGGGTGTCGCAGCCGACCAAAATAGTTGGCTTATGTGCATTTTCCTTTGTTAAAACGTAAGCCCCGGCCTTTCCAAGGTTCATCGCCAATTCAACCGTTAATTCTTTATTAGCAACGCCGCGGACACCGTCCGTGCCAAAAATTCTTGCCATTACAACATCTCCTAAATATTAATATTCAGCTTCATCGCCGATTGTTTCCTCAGGAATCGTTCCTGGGTCTTCGGTCGGCTCCGTATCACGCTTCGTAGTTTCTTCCTCTGTAGGTTCTTCCGAATTCGTTGGTCGTTCACCATTTTCATCCGTAACAACGATATTCACATAATAAGAATCCCGAATCTCGAAATCATTGCTATCCTTAAAGGAAAGCTTCATGGAAAACGTTCCTGGTGTAGAATTTGTCATTGTCACGGAAGGGGAAATATCCGATGCCTTTAAGCCCTTCACGTAACTCTCCTCACCGTAAACCTTAACCTTCATGGAATTTCCACCGGAAGTTGTCGAGCCATGCAGCCCTGTTCCACTGGTAATCCTTACCTTATAAGCAGTATTCAATCCATTCATTTCGATTGCACTAAATGGAATTTCAATTTCCTTTTCCACATAATGCAGAAGCTTTATATCAACCGACAGTACCTTCACATCCGAAACAATCGAATAATTACTGGTCAGGTAATTCATCAAAGGTATGTTTAATGTCGTATCCTGCTTTAATCCGGTAATATTTAAGCCATCGGCCGGCACATCAATAGAAGTAATCTTTGCTAAATCTTCTTTCGTGCCTGCCAATAAAACGGACGTTGGATTTCCTGAATAAGAGCCCAGCGTATAATTCTCCGGAAGTTCTCCGGAAAGCGCATAATTCACTTCAACCCACTTGGTTGGATAAATGGTAACATCTAGACGCACCGTATTTCGATTGCTCTCTAGACGTGCCAATTCAGCCGCGGAAATTTCTTTTCCGTTGGCATCATAAAAATGCAACGGTACCGTTTCCGTAATACTCTGGTTCATCGCATTAATGTCATAAGAAACACCCACGGAAGCAATCTTATTAATAATGGTTTCCGCACCAATCACAGTAATTGTAGATGGTGAAACGGTCTGACCTCCGATTACGAATCCATTTTGAGGCTCACCCTTGTTCTGAATCTGAATCTCAATTTCCTTGCTAATTTTGTTATCAATATTGATCTTAATGTATTCCTCGCTCTTTCCGAGGATTTCCACGCGATCCCTGTAGTCACCGACATATTCCACTTCAACCTTACAGGTATCCGCTTCCGTTCTCTGACTAACATCAACCTTTGCTTTGAAATCCGTGGCCTTCAGTTTGTCCATCACAGTCTGTGGTGCTCTGACACGGATGGTCAATGCAAGATTGGACTCCAGCTGGTATGCATAACCCATTTCATCCAAAGCCTCCGTGCCATACACGGTAATTCCGATGCCGGAGATAGGATTGGTTGTATATGGATCTTCTATATTGACTACCACAATCCAAATGATTACAGCAATCACCATAGCGAGGATTTTAAGAGGGAAGTTTCTGAAAATGATTTTGCCAATTTTTGTCTCTTTAAGCTTTTTCATCTTTCTTTGAGCCTCCCTTCTTCCATAATCTGTATCGCTTTACATCGATTGACTTCTTTTGCAAGAAGGTTAACTTGTTCTTTAAATATTCTGCATCTACGTTACGGAACAATTCGCCCGCTAAGGCAATGGAAACATTTCCAGTTTCCTCAGAAACCACCAGGGTCATGGAATCGGTCACCTCGGACACGCCCACGGCAGCTCTGTGTCGTGTTCCTAATTCCTTGGAAATCAGCATATTATCGGATAATGGCAAATAGCAGGTGGCTGCCACAATTCGATCTCCACGCATAACAATCGCACCATCGTGCAATGGTGTATTGTGCTCAAAAATATTAATCAGAAGCTGACTGGTGCATACCGCATCCACCGGAATACCGGTCTTTGCGTACTCATCCAAAAGCACCTCCTGCTCAATAACAATCAGTGCACCGGTCTTTGCCTTTCCCAGTTCAAAACAGGCATTAACCAGTTCATTCACCGTCTTATCAGAGCAACGCTCCTGTTTTTCTTTTTTGTCCGTAAGACTGAATAATTTGAAGTACTTTCTCTGTCCCAATTGCTCAAGTGCTTTACGTAATTCCGGCTGAAAGATGACAACCAGTGCAATAATTGCAATGTTGATTACCTTTCCCGCAATATACAGAATCGTCGTGAAATTGAGCAAATATGCCAACAGCCAGAATACCAGAATAACCAGAATACCTTTTAATAGGTTCCAGGCTCTGGTTGTCTTAATCCATGCCAGCAGTTCATACAGAATAAAGGCCAGCAACAGGATTTCAAGCACATTACCCACATTGATAGAATGTGGAATGTAAATCTTGGACAAATATTCAGTAAAAAACGACTGAAGTCCTGCCATAATCATCGTTTCCTTTCTAGAAATTCATATCGTCCTGGTCATCCGAATCTGCATACAAATCCGGTACAGGATCCGGTAATTCCTCCTGCTCCGGTTCTTCATAGCTTTCAGTGTGGACAAAGCCCTTGCTCTTTTCCTTGCCCTTCACAGAATTAATCTTCTTAACCTTCACATCTTTCTCTCGCACTACAATCTTAGGAATTGCTTTCACATAGTAAAAATAGTCATTATCCTCAAACTGAACATATTCTGTTGCTGAATAGTCCACTGAGAATAAAAACAGATGCATAACCAAGCCAAACAGTAACGCAACAATATGTCCCAATACCATCCAAAGAACACTGTACTCAATATCCATTACAGAAAAAGCAATCATTTGCGCAATGGCATCTACAATGCAGCCCACCGCAATGGCAATCATCCAACTATGCTTAACAGACAATTTCTTAATCAGGAATACCAGTAGAATTGCTACCGCGAAGCTTGCAATGATAATAATCATCTTCTGATTGTTTAAAATATTATTAAAAATAAAAGTAATATTCTGCAAAATCTGCTCTGCGTCCAATGAGGTAATCGCATTGGAATAATTAGAGGAGAACATAATCAAAAAGTAAATAAAGGTTCCTGCAAGCATCGGCACAATGCCGGTAATACCTACTGTCAGACCCGCAATAATCGGAATTACATATGGAATCTTTAAGAAAAACATAATCGGGGTCAAAATCAAAAGGAATCCGGATTTTGGCGCAAATCTAAAGTATAGCAGGTACACGATGATAAAAACACAGGTGGCAATTGCCGCAAGTTCCACGGACATACCGACCAAATGTACAATAATCAGTATTGTACCAATCACTACAGTGGCATTAATTGGCAAGAATGCACACACCAGTGCCAACGCCAGACAGAACATCGGGCTCGTCAGGATTGGATTCGTTCCAATTTCCTTTCCAATGATATAAAAAGACAGGAAAGCCAGTAGGAAGGTCAATCCATGATTGATATAAATACCTGCCTTGGAATAAATCTTCGCCAATTTTTCTTTAATTGTGTGAATAACTGTCATAAAACTTGTCATAATGAAGCCTTTCTTTTACGGTCTTCCTTATTTATTTTCAAAATTTTCTTCAACCGATTCTGATATGTTTCTATTCCTTCTTCCGCCTGTGTAAAGCGATAAGAAAATACAAAGAATGCAATTAGTAAAAAGATTGCCAGCATTGCCAGATATATGACGATTAAAATCATCGCAAGCAGGGTGTAATTCATCGTCATGATATGACTAACCAAATATTCAAAATTATAAATTGCCAAAAGAATCAGAATTAAAATATAGGAGACGGTTACAGCCACCGCAGTAGTCCACATATGCAGGCTGACATAATCCAGTCTCAGATACTTCGATTTTGCAAAATCTTCATGGCCTTCATGTTTTTCATACATCGCCGTTCGTGCCATCAAACGGACTTTTCGCTTATTAATCATGGTTTCATCCCCAATCAATAATATATAATCAACTGTTTGTGACTCTCTGTGTCCTCGTTGTTTACAATCACACGCACTTTCAAGCCATCCAGGCGCATTGTTGTTGTCGTACTAGCATAAATCATCTTCGCATATGCTGCCTCATAAGAAGTTGGTAAAACAGATGCCAAGAAATTCTTCAATGTCCCATCCAAGGAGCTGGTGCGCATCTTAACCATCAGCTGAGTCATATTATCCCCGACAATCACCTCACCAAGATAATTGCCATCCTCGCGATAAATATAAGTCCCCTCATAATAGGCTTCCAAGCCTAAACGATTGGCTGCCTCATTCAGATAAGCAGAATAGTCGTCAATCACAATCGGTTGCGTGGTCGGTTGTTCCTGACTATCCGGAGAAGATGTCGTCGGTGCGGATTCAGAAGAACCCTGCGTCGAAGGATTTTCCTCAGACGGCTTGGTTGTCACGCTTTCCGATGGTTTTGTAGAATCTGAGTTACTCGGACCAGTCGGTTCATTCGTACTATCTGCAGTATTATTCTCCGGTGTCTGATTCTCATTTGATGCATTCTCATCCGTAGAGGCGGCAATTGGGTACTCTGTAGACTGCTGCGAGCCTTCTGCAATGCCCACAATAATAACCGAATCGGAATAGGTACCTGCAACTGCAACAATCGCAGCAGTTCCCTCTCCCAGAATCTTTACCCGACCAGTGTCAGAAACAGATAATACCATATCATTGGTTGTGGTCCATGTAATCTGATCTAATAGTTCCGCCGGATTTGCATCGCAGGTTAGCTGAAGGCTTCCGCCCACTACCATACTACAATCTGTTTGTATAATATCTAAAAACTGCTCCGGTCTTTCCTCGCTCTCTTCCTCTCCAATTGGAGTTGTCGGAGACGATGGTTCTGTCTTTCCAAACTTGCCAGCCAGGAAGCGAATCAGGAAAACAATTCCCACAATCAGGGCAATTAGAATCAGTGCACAAATGACAATTCGATCTATTCTTAACTTAGCTTTTTTCTTTTGTGCCACAGCAAGACCCACTCCTAGACATACTTTGATTTATTATACCACTGAATCGAATTTGCTACAACAAAAAAAGGTCCTTCAAGTTTCCCTGAAGGACCTTTATAAAAATTAATTTATATCCGATTGAGAATTAGTTCTCTTCTCTCTTTCTGAAAGTGAAACCGAATACGGTTGCAGCAACAGCTGCACCTGCGAATGCTAAAATCATCCAAACAGAAACCATATCTGCAGCACCGGTAGTAACGTCGGTATCTGCTTCAACTTCACCATTTTTCTTAACAATAGCATTGTACTCATCTTCAGTGATTTCATCGCCTAAGGAACCATCTTCATTTACAAGATAATACTTGTAACCAGTAACGATTTCCTGAGTCTCGGTAACATCGCCTTCTACAGAGAGAACTACACTATCAAGGCTTACAGCGATGTTAGGATTTCCTGCCCACCAAAGACCAATCTGAACAAGGCTTCCTTCTGCTACAAAAATATCAGCAGGATTTACGCTATAGGAGAATGCATCCGTAGCTTCGATATTCTGATCAACCTGATTCCAACCCTTATCATTGGTGCTGCTGTAACCAATAGATGGGCCAGCGCCGAACCAGTAATTTGCTTCATAGAATGCCTTAACACTGCCATCACCACCGAAGTTTGCGGTTACCTTGGTAATTGTTAAGCCCTTCTTTGCATACTCATCCAATGGAATCTGGTAAAGCTTGCTAGCTTCTTTATTAGGATCCAACTTAATGTTAGGAGTAATTACTTCATCCTTTGCAATATGAGTAGTAGTGGTAACTACCTTGATCTGTGGAACCTTGGTTACTGCAACCTTCTCAGGCTTCTTAACAGTCTCAGCTTCTGTTTCAGTAACAACAACTTCTTCCTCTTCGTCATCTACTACAGGAGCATTGGTAGCATCCTCTTCCTCATCTTCGTTTGCAGGATCAGTTGGAGCAGGAACTACAGGATCTTCCTCTGGTTCTTCAGACTCTGCATTTCCAGTGGATACGGTCCAGTTAATGGTGTATACAACGCCATCACCCTTGCTTAAGAATAACTTTAATGCATAGTTTTCATCTCTTAAATCAATATCATCACAAGTCCACTCTAAAGCACCTGGTTCATGCTGTGCCCAGTCGCTTGTTGTGTTGTATCCTACAACAAAGGTGGTATCACTATAGAACTTAATGGAGCTAACTGCTTCTGCATCAAGGTTTCCAATTAATTCTGCCTTGGAAACACTCTTCTCCGTCCACCAACTAGAATCGGAAAAAGAAATAGATCCATTATAGCCATCATCCTTCTTAAGGTTCAGGGTCCAATTGATGGTATAAGCTACGCCATCTCCCTTACTTAAGAATAACTTTAATGCATAATTCTCACTGCTGAAATCAATATCATCACAGGTCCACTCTAAAGCACCTGGCTCATGCTGTGCCCAGCCACTTGTTGTATTATAGCCTACAACGAATGTTGTATCACTATAGAAAGTAATGGATTCAATATCTTCTGGGTTCGTTTCTCCAATCAGGCTGGAACGATCAACAGCCTGCTCCGTCCACCAGCTGCTATCAGAAAATGAAATGGAGCCATCAGCTTCTGCTGCAGTGACTTTCTTTGTGCCAATTGTGGTGAATCCTGCTACAACCAAAGCAAATGCGGTTACGCCGGCAAGGATTCTGGTCAATAATTTGTTTCTCATCTTTTCCTTCTCCTTTTTTGTACTTAGGGGTAAAGTGAATTTTTAGCAAATTCACCAAATACATAAAGTTTTTTCAAGAACTTCTAGGTAAATACTAACATAGCCCACCCACTGCATCCATCGTGCATAGTGTCTATTTTGAACAAAATGCAAATGATTATGGTAACAATTTTGTAAGAAATAAATGAGTTTCGTTATTGATTTTCGTAATTTATGGTACCAAAAAACCAACTATCTAGTACATTTTCATAGAAAAAAATGTACCAGGCAGTTGGTCTTCTTAATCCGACATATTAAACCCTTTTAGTTATAGTTAAAACTTATATCAACAAGCCTCTTTTTACGAAACCGTTTTCGTATTTTCGTATTTTTAATCAAATTTAGGCAGTTCATCCAAGGTGATATAATACGCATCATTATATACAGCTTTCAGATTCTCCAAGGTGTTGTATTTCGCCTCTGTAAGCCATTCTGTGTGCCAGGTCATGAAGTATAACCAGCACGTGTTTGCTTCCTTCACCTGATCAGCTGATGGAATATTTCCACATTCATGATATACGATAGGCATCCCATTCTGCGGAATATTCTGAACCTTCTGATATAACCAAGGGTTCGCACCAGCCTCATAGCAATCCGCACCGGTAAGATCCACATACTCATCTCCCGGATACCACGCCTTCGCATTGGTAGACATATGCGAATAACCAAATACCCAGATTAGATTGTTCAGACCCCACTTATTGGTATAACGATCATACATCAGCTGCCATAATTTCACTAGGTTCTCACTTCCGCCCTTACTCCACCAAAACCAGTTTCCATCGGTCTCATGAAATGGTCTCCAAAGCACCGGAACGCCAGCCTCCTGCAGCTTTAAAAGAGCAGGAACGCAGCGGTCCATTCCGTTCACCAGCTGATTATAGGTCTCACTTCCCTCGGTAAAGGCATCCTTCCAGTCGATTTCATCCTTGATACATTCCTTATATTCCGATGCGAAGTCTGGTCCAGTGTGCCAGCATATGGTAACAATTCCGCCTTTTTCCCACCACGCCATGGCACGTTCGGCGACACCGTCAAAATCATTATGCATAAAATCCAGTCCGCGAATTGCCGGAAGCTTACCAGTATTTTTTTCGATGTAGTCCATTTCATAGTCTGGCGACCCCATCCAGGTAGATTCCTGCTGACCGGTCAGGCAATGCTTTCCCCACTCACTCTGCAAATATGCATACAGTTCCTTCGCTTCTTTTGTCGCGTTCGGATTGGACAGTTCCACACCGCCTGCATTGTCCGGAATTGGATTCTCAACTTTTTTTGCTTTACAAGATATTACGCCCATCGCACAGGTCAAAATAACCGCAAGTGCAAGTATCCTTTTTCCAACTATCTTTTTTGCCATTTTCATCCTGTTTTTCTCCTTCGCTCATTGGCTTTTGACAGAAATTCTTTTATAATAATATTACACTATATTCCTCTTGGAGGCATTATGAAAAAACTAAAAAAAATCCTAAAAATCGCTGGTATCGTACTGGGTGCCATTCTTCTGCCAGTTATTGGGTATCTCATCTATGTCTTTGCAAGCTATCATCGCCTTCCGGACAATGTAGATTTGACTATTGACCCGGCTAAGGAATCTTTGGCTGCAGATTCTGTCACCACTGGGGCAGAATATTCTATCATATCCTATAATGTTGGATTCGGAGCTTACACGCCGGATTTTTCCTTCTTTATGGACGGTGGAACCTCCTCCTGGGGTGCTAGCAAGGAAAGCGTCACAGACAGTATTCAAGGTGCCGCCGCATTTGCACACAAGCTCAATCCGGATTTTGTCATGTTCCAGGAAATCGATGTGGATTCCACACGTAGTTACCATGTCAATCAATACGAACTGATTTCCAATGAATTGGCCGAATATACCTCTGCCTATGCGTTGGATTATGATTCCCCATTTTTGATGTATCCATTCAACCAGCCTCATGGAAAATCCGTTGCCGGAATCGCCTTGTATTCCCGTTACCCGATTACCTCTTCTCTTAGAAGAAGCCTGCCGATTGCCAATGATTTTAATAAGCTTTTAGATTTGGATCGTTGTTATTCCATCTCCCGCATTCCGGTGAATAATGGCAAAGAATTGATTATCATCACCTTACATTTGTCCGCCTATGGCAATTCAGATGCCATCCGTGAAGGACAGGTCGGTATGCTGTTAGCAGACATGGAGGCGGAATATGCAAAAGGGAATTATGTCATCGTCGGCGGCGATTTTAACCACGATTTACTGGCCGATGAAAATGGTGTCGGCACCCAGTCCTGGGCCTTCCCATTTCCGCGTTCCAAGTTCTCAGAGCACTTTGAATTTGCCCTGGACCGATTGCCAGAAAGCGAGCGTGCGTCCCTGTGGCATACCTCTCGTAATGCAGATATTCCATATGACCCTGAAAAGTCTTACACCGTTGTCCTGGACGGCTTCATCATCTCCGACAACGTACAAATGAACTTTTACACCAATATCAATACCGGTTACTTGTATTCCGACCATGACCCGGTTCATATGGGTTTCACCTTACTGGAACAATAAAACTAATGGGCCGTTTCTTTTGAAACGGCCCGTTTTTTATGCTTTCATATACTTTTCTAAGAATGTTTCCTTACTGCATGGTTTTCCAAAATAGAAGCCCTGAATAAAATCCGGTGAAATTGTCTGAATCGCCTTCAATTCCTCTTCTGTTTCTATACCTTCAATGCATACCAGCAAATTCATACTATGTGCCATTTGAACGATATTCGCAAGCAGACGAAATGCATATTCACGGCTGAGTGCGTCATTGGTAAAGCCTCGGTCAATTTTAATCACATTCGGTCTTAATCGGTCCAGGTAACGCATATTGGAATAGCCAGTTCCAAAGTCATCCACAGCAATTCGCACGCCATTGTCCCGCAAACGGTTCCAAACACGTTCAATCGATGCGGAATTTTCCAAATAGCCACTCTCCGTCAGTTCCACCATTAAAGCAGAACTATCCACCTGATGTTTTTTCAAATATCCAATCAATTCATCCGTCAAGCCGGTCTTTGTAACCTGAATATAAGACAAGTTCACGGAAAGACGAAATTCCGGATTATACTGCCGGCACAATTTGACCATTGCCATAGCCTGATCCATAATCCATCGTCCGACAGGAATAATCAAGCCGCTTTCCTCCAACATTGGAATAAATTCCACTGGAGAAATCATCTTACCCTTCATAAAGAATCGGCACAGTGCTTCCGCAGCATATATCCTTCCATCCTTTGAATAGGTAATCGGCTGATAATAAAGTTCAAAGCCTTCAAATTCATTTGCTACTGCCTGACGCAGTGCTCGATTCACATCACGTCGATGCAGGAATTCCACATACTCGTCTGGATTAAAAAAATATACCTGATTACGACCACGATTCTTTGCCATGTTTAAGCAGAATCGTGACATTTTCATAACCTCGTTATAGGTCTGGTTTTCAATTTCAATCGTCCCAATTGCACCACCTGAGATCGTAAAAACAGACTGGTATCCATTGGATTCAATATAATAATCGATGGCCATACGAATCTTTCTATACAAACGCAAGGCATCATTTTTACTTCCGTCATTGAAATCGATAATCAGGAATTCATCAGAAATTGCACGATAAAGGCGTTGTTCCGGCATTAAACACTGTTTTATGCACTCTGCCACATTATGGAGCACCCGATCGCCATAATCCATTCCAAGGCGTTCTACAACGTTTTTAAAGCCATCCAGACCCAAACGCATAAAGAAGCCGCGCGGATAGCCACCCTGATTTAATTCATCGACAATATCCTTTGTCTGGCGTAGGCCTGTAATATTATCCGCTTTTTGACGTTCGCCGATTTCATTGATACAGCCCACCATCAAATCCGGGGCACCAGTTTCATCCCGAAGAATCGTCCCCTTAAAATGTACCCACACAATGCCACCATTTCGATCAACCCATCGACATCGAATGCTGATTTCCTGCTGCGTGCCAAAAATAGCATTATGCAAATCCTCACGCATCGGATTAAAATCCTCAGGAAGAACGAACCCGTAATTGCTCCTGACCGTTTCAAATGTGCCCTTATGCTCCATTGCAAAACGTGTTTCTACACTTTCCGAAATGTAATAGCATTGACGCTTTAAATCAATCACAAACGGATAATCGTCCATATTAGAGGCATACTGTTTCACATAATTACAATATGTTTCGAAGTTTCCCAACGCTTCACTCATGAGACAAACAACTCCTGTTCAAGTAGTATCTACTAAGAAATGTCCCTTTTCTTAGTCATATAAGCAGATACGGCGGTACTGGTGCACAAAACCACCAATGCAATCGCAATCATTCGAACGTAATCCGTCCAAGGTCCGTCCGCCTTTAAATAAACTAACAAATTTCCAATACAAAGGTATCTGTTTAAATCAAAATTAGGGTTCCCACCTGCCAACGTAACCAGCATACTCATCAAAGACAGCAAGGTTCCGCCGACCATCGCATAACTGATTCCGGCAATTACGGTCGGCAGCATCTTCTGCCAAATCGTAAATAGCATCGTAATAAAGGATGAGATTGCCAAATTCAAGAGGATTCCGGTAAAGAATACCTTAATCAAACCCGGCAGCTCCTCAGCACGAAACAGGCCAGCCGGAAGGCATACCAGCGTTACTACGATAGCAATCAGCACATAAATAATCACTGCCGCAATCATAATAATAAGCAGTTTAGAAAGCACACCCTTGATTCCGCGTGTCTTTGCCGCAATGTTTTTAATATATCCTTTGCTATACTCTTTTCCATAAAAGATAATGGCAAAAAGCATAATAAACATGGTCGTGTAATCACTTCGGAAAAACTCTTCCATAAAGGCGGTATAGGTAAGTGGAACCATATTTTTTACGTAATCCACAATATCATTTTCCACGCCCAGATCATCAATTAAAATCAATGCATATTTACCAAGTGCAAAAACGATTCCTAGTAATAAGGTCAGAATCACAGCCACCGCGCAGATTAAAAGGAGTAATTTATCCTTTCTTAAGCGGTACAGATCCATTTTTAATATTTTATTCACAGGAAGCACCTCCTGTCATAGAAAAATAGAAAGCCTCTAAATCGCCTTGGGATTCATCCAGCAATTCTTCTTTTGTCAATTCACGAACCAGCTTCCCTTCGTGTATAATTCCGTAGTGTGTAGCGATTTTCTCCAATTCGCTCAAAATATGACTGGAAATGATAAAGGTTATGCCTTCTTCACGATTCAATTTTGTAATCAGATTTCGTATTTCTACAATTCCCTGCGGGTCCAGACCATTAATTGGTTCATCCAGAATCACAACCTTTGGATTTCCAACCAACGCCAAAGCAATTCCCAGTCGTTGCTTCATTCCGAGAGAAAATTTGCCCGCCTTGCGATTCCCCGCCTCACGCAATCCAACCTTCTTAATCAAGTCCATAATATAGGCATCGTCGTCAATTCCGTACAACAGGCATTTCATCTTCAAATTATCAAATGCAGAGAATCCGTTATAAATGCCAGGAGCCTCAATCAAAACACCAACCTGTTCAAAGAGGTTTTCCTTCTTTACCGTCGCATATTCTTTTCCTAATAATGACAACTCCCCTTCAGATGGTGTTGTCAATCCGCAAAGCATCTTTAACGTTGTTGTCTTTCCGGCACCGTTTCTACCAACCATACCATAAATATCACCCTCTTCAATATGAAGGCTCATATCTTCAATCGCACAAAACGAGCCATACCGCTTCGTGAGGCCCTTTGTCTCTACAATACGCATTCTTATCAAACTCCCTAGACATATTTACGCAGTACGCGCTCCAATAAATCCGGTTTTACAGGTTTGGAAATGTAATCCGAAAAACCTTCCTGCAGGTAATCCTTCTTAACACCCACAATTGCATTAGCTGTCAGCATAACAACCGGAGTATCTCCATTCAATGGAATCTCATCACGGATGCGATGGAAGGTTTCTATACCATCCATCTCTGGCATCATATGATCCATGAAAATAACATCATATTTATTTACACGACATTTTTCCAATGCCGCCATACCAGACAAAGCAGTATCCACCTTAATTTGTGTACGCTTTAATAAGCCAGTAATAACCTTTAAATTCAAATCAATATCATCTACAACCAGAATAGAAGCCTGTGGCGCATGGAAATGCTCTTCATAAGTATGCGGCATATCTGTGGTATCCACATGGAACAATCCCATCGGTGTATCATCCACAATTTGCTGCGGCAGGTTAATTACAATTTCAGTTCCTTCCTGCTCCTTGGAAAAAATCTCAATTGTTCCACCCATTAATTCCACAAGATTTCTGGAAATGACAAGTCCCAGACCACTGCCCTTCTTATTTGGGTTTTGGAATGAATCCATTGCCTGTCCCACATCAAATATCTTATCCAATTTTTCCGGAGAAATTCCTATGCCCGTATCCTTAATGGCCACGCGAAGAATTGGCACACCATTCTCCGGTCTTTCCATATCCAGTGTCATGCTGACATAGCCACGCTGCGTGTAAACAATCGAATTGCTTAATAAATTGGAAATAATCTGGCGAATACGAGGCTCATCGCCCAATAATGTGCAAGGTATCTTTGGATTATTACGAATGTAAAAATCCAGGCCCTTATCTCTTGCACGTCCATTCGCGATGTTAAAGCAATGACTCACCAATTCCTCAACAGAATATTCTCCGTCCACAATTTCCATATTTCCGGATTCAATTCTTGAGAAATCCAGCATATCGTTAACAAGTGCCAGCAGTTCTTCACTGGCCCTCTGAATATCCGTTGCATATTTACGAGCTTCATCAATATTGTTCTCGCGAAGAATCATCTCGTTCATACCAATAATCGCATTGATCGGCGTACGCACCTCATGTGACATATTGGCAAGAAAAGCCTTCTGATAATTATTCGCCTGCTGTAAGCTGCTTCTGGTTCGAAGCAATTCCGAACGTTCATGATTGTAAATATTTTTTTGAAATGCAACTGTCAGTACAACTGTCGCACTAACGATGGCCATACTGCCGCCAGTTGCCACAAAAACATTCAATTCGCCAGTATAGGCAAATACGTATTGTGGGAAGAAAATAGATACAACATAACACAAAAGATCCAGTGTAGATGCAATACCCAGAGCCACACGCAACGGAGTTCCGCGAAGCGCGATTGCAATAAAGAAGAATTCAAACACAAACCAAATACTGCAGCCACTATGTAAGCCGCCACAGGTAAACCATACAACTGGAATTGCAGCAATGACTGCGCCAATAATTACAATTCGTCCGGCATCTCTATGACCACTTCTTATGGAAATAACCATAATCGGTGGAATCATCAGGAAAATGGCGCCAACAAGAAAGATACCCCACAGAGAAGCCTGTGCCGCTAAACATACAAACAGGCCGCACAGCGCAGCAATAGTTCCGATGGTAATAAACATCGTTCCCATTCGTTTTTCCAGTTCGATATTGTGATCATAAAAGCGATTTAAAAATTTTGCAAAAAATTGCTTCATAAGAGAAATGACCTTCCTTGCGCATAGACTCCGAATGATAACCTTAATATTAAAATTATATCACGAATCGGAAACGAAAAAAAGCAGAAATCCAATTGGATTCCTGCTTCATACTCTCGTGAGCTATGGGGGACTCGAACCCCCGACAACCTGATTAAAAGTCAGGTGCTCTACCACCTGAGCTAATAGCCCATTTAGGCTTGCATCTTTTTTAGCTGGGCTAGTTGGACTCGAACCAACGAGTGCAGCAGTCAAAGTGCTGTGCCTTACCACTTGGCGATAGCCCATCAATGTAAAAAAAAGGGTGGGTACAGGGATTCGAACCCTGGACCTCCAGAACCACAATCTAGCG
>JAZUHV010000110.1:0-16365 GCA_045641925.1 Butyrivibrio sp. | reverse complement strand
GGCTGATGAATACATCGCCGAATGGGGTATGTCCATTATCGGATGGACGAGAGAACATAACGAACTTATCGTTAATCTTCTTAGGGAACAATACACCATTTCTGTTGTAAGGAATGAATGCATCTGGCAATCTGTAGAAGGTCTTAAAGTCGTAGGAGAATGCCACACCAATGGTAGGTCCCTTACCCTTCTCGAACTGAGTACACCAGGTTACATAATATCTGTCCTCAATCCAGCATACACGAGGATCATAACCGTCAGCAGTACCAACACACTCTCCAGTCTTCTCATCATAAAGCTTTAAAATGTCCGGCTCAATATCCCAGTTGATTGCATCGGCACTCTTGCCAAGGAACAAGTGAGACTTCATAGCCTTGTCATCGCTACGGAATACACCAACGAATGCGCCATCCTTAGCAACTACAGCACTGTTGAATACACTGTTTGCGCTTGGGATTGCATGTCTGTCGATGATAGGGTTGGCATCATAACGCCATACTACGTCGTTACATCCAGCTGGTCTGTCCTGCCATGGAATGTTTGATAACTTTTCTCCAATAATCATTTTACACACCTCATTAAATAATTTTTTTACGTTCTCGATTAATTTAGCTAATTTTTAGTTAAATTAACTTAAATTCATTATATATTGCAAGTTAAAAAAATGCAACATAAACTTAAAAAATTTTTATATTATTCACAATTTCTTCATTTTTTAGCTAATTTTACTTAAAAATCATCTATTCCACATACATAATGGTTTCCAAATCATCAAAACTATAATGTCGGAAGGATATACGATAATCCGGATGTATTTTTAAAATTAAATCTGCCAGGGTCACGAAATCCCAAGGCTTGTGATATACGGAAATTGCCATGCGCGGGTGATTCTCACGAATCAGTTTTTCAGCTCCCAGTAAAGCCTCATATTCCGCACCTTCAATGTCCATCTTTAGGAAGGTAATTCTCTTACCAGCCAATACCTCGTCCAAAGAAATGGTTTCAATCTTTTCCACACCCGCAAAGTTTTTCCGCTCAGCCTCTTCCTTACTGATAATACAAGAGGTTTCAAATGCGTCCGAGGCAAAGTAAACGGTATCGCGGCAATTTGACACACCATACGGGAACAGTTCGCAATGTCCCAGGTTCTCCAAAAGCGTTCTACAAGCTGGAACATTCTGCGGATCGGCTTCAAAGGAATAAATCTGCTCATATCCTTTTCTACCGCACCATCCTACAAATCGATAACAGGTTCCCCCATCAAAACAACCACAATCAACGAATACCTCATTTTCCTTTGGTTCAAAGAAATCAAAATATTGAGAAGCATTGTTTCGCCAGTCATAGATTCCCTGCAGGATATTGGACTCCGCTACACCAACCTCATCTCTCAATTTTCGGATTACAGGCTCCGATGCTTTTTTAGAGGAAGCACCTAAAATAAATGTCTTGTCGGCATAGTCCGACTTGTTTTCCAAAATTGTCTTTTCTGAAATAATGCGAATTCCGGTTACAGAGTCCACCTCACCCTTGTCTCCATCCGGGTCAATCATTGCATCCACAATAACGCCAAAATACTTCATACGACTTGCCAGATAATAGCTGCCCCTGCCAACCCCATAAAGATATACATGCTGTCCTTTTTGCATCTTTTCGGCATATCGTTCCATATCCCCGCTTAGGTTTCGATACTTTGATGCAAGTGCTGTCATATGGGCTACGTCCCCATCCATAGCAAATAAACGTCTCGCGCCAAATACAGCCCTTGAGATTTCATCATTGAGATGTGCATACACATTGTCTGCCATTTGAGACATCTCTTCTCCTGTATTACTTGCTGCAGTGCTTAATTTTGCATCCATATTTTTAACTAATGAACTACTGTTGGCTTCCATATATACATATCCCTTCCAGTAAATATAATTTTACTGTTATTTCTTTCTTCGCTCTTTTCCTGTTTCTCGGTAATAGGCTGCCTTGGCTTCGTACATACGATGGTCCGCTAATATCGCCATCTTTCTCACAGTACAATCTGCATCCGTCTTTTTAGAGGCATAGCCGCAGGAAATCGTCAGTTTCTCCGGTGTACTGCCCTTCCAATTGGCTGTTGCTTCTTTCAAATTCTTTCGGATTTGTTCTAATTGCGCTTCATCGGCATAAAGCAATGCCGCAAACTCATCGCCACCCGTACGATACAGTCTGCCGTACTCACCGATGCACTGTTTCAGACACTCCGCTGCTCCAATCAGCAGTTCATCACCCTCATTGTGTCCATAGGTATCATTCACTTCCTTCAGTGCATTTACATCCACAGATACATATACAAAATTCTCCGCAGGAGTTTCTGCCTCTAAGGAAGTCATCTCCTCTTCATATGCATAACGGCTATAACAGCCGGTTAACTCATCCGTATTGGAACGCTGCATCCACTTCTCCGCATTACGTTTCTCCAAGGTAATAACCTCATTCTGCAGCATAATAAAGATAAATAAATCCGCAATGCTCACTGCCACATAAGTGGTTCCAATGCTATACTCAGACTCAATCAATGCGCCTGCTATCATAAACAGAATATAACCAACAACGGCAATCACATCATGAATACCGACTTTTTTGACATGCACAATGGTAAAGATGGTTAAAAATACCAGTGTAATCACAGGAATAGCGGTCACCACATCGTACAAAGCGCCAGTCTCATAATGGCCGTCTACAAAATCAAAGGCGGTTTTGGTCAGCGCTAATACCAGTGTAATCACAAAGGATACCAGATTCATAATCGCACACACGCGGGCGCCGATTTTCATCTGTGTCAGATTATGATTCTCTTCCATATATTTGTACAAATACATACAAAAAATACATGCCAGGATGGAGCCCATACACAGAGAGCCTACTGTAAATAAATAGGTCACCCCACCGAACTCCAGTGTCCCATCAAACGCCCAGTTCAAAAAATCCAAGAAGGTTGCCCAAGCCGTAGCCACCAAAAGCAGTGAGAAAATCTTCGTGGTTTTTGTTGATTCAAAATTACCAAAGATAATACTGCCAATCAAAATGAACAGAATAATCATACAGATTACATCCATGCAAACACTGCTAAGTGCCCCCAGAGCGTTATGGCTCGGAATGTAAAGGTTAAACATAACATATACCATGCAGATGGTCATAACGACACACAGGGCTGCAATGGCAATCCTAAATAATCTTGGTGCTTTTTTTATTTTCTTTTGATTTTGTTCCATGTCTGTCCTTCTAATTCGTGCCTCGGAGCTAAATGCACTGCCCCGTCCAAATAACAACAGTTTCTTTTTTAATTATAATTCACCAGCACACACAAAAACAACACATTTCCTTCTATCGATGCACCACGTTGTGTAATCTGCGGTACTCAGAAGGCGTAATTCCCTCTCTCTTCTTAAAGCATCGCATAAAGCAGGTATCGCTCTCATATCCGCAAAAGGATGCAATTTCACGAATGGAAAGGTCTGTGCCTCGTAAAAATTCCTTGCCTCCAAGCATACGTGCATTTAAAAGATCCTCATAGCAGCTAACCTCGAAGTAGGTATGATACAACGCCTGAAAATATGACAGGGACAGCTTCACACTGGAAGCCATCTCACGAATACTTTTAAATCGGCCAGGATTACTGTACATTTCTGAGCGCAGAGAGGTCAATTCCTCCAGATGCTTATAATCATTTTCTTCCAAAGGGTTCTCACACTGATTTTCGCCCAGCTTACGAAACAGCAGCTGCAAAAACAAACTGATATTTTCCTGTCGATACGAGGAATCTGAAATCTGTTCACGGCTTAAAAGGCGCAAAAGATTTTCCACCTCTTCTATATTTTGAATGTAGCCCGGCCGATTCGTCCAGATTCCATTCTTCGTAAAAAAGCTCTCATCTATGCTGTCAAAGTGTACATAATGGTTCGCGTAGGGCTTATGGTTAGCCGCATACTTTTGAACCGTATCCTTTGTATACAAAATGAAGCTCCCCGGCCAAACGGTAGTGCAGTTGCCATCACACCATACCAGAGCCTCCGTTTTAAAGATGATTAGCAAATTATCTCCGGAACCATATGGGCGGTCAATTCCAAAGGTATCCTCGTGGCATGTATTAATACCCATCGAATGCAAATTCATATCTTTCTCCTTGTTAATCAGACGATTTGTCAGTTCAAACATAGGATATGGCATTGCGGATTGTTTGTCAAAAAATATAATGAAATTGTATGAATATCACTCATATACAAAATCAGGAGGATAAAATCATGTCAACCAAAAAGGTCACAATGTTAGTTAATACCAAGGATGTACTGGGGCACATTAACCCAGAAATCTATGGTCATTTTTCAGAGCATCTTGGAAGATGCATTTATGAGGGAATTTATGTCGGTGAGGATTCCGACATTCCAAATATCGAAGGAATGCGCAAGGATATTATTGAAGCCTTTCGCCAGATTAAGGTGCCTGTTCTCAGATGGCCGGGCGGTTGTTTCGCAGACGAGTATCATTGGAAGGACGGCATCGGTCCGAAGGAAAATCGCAAGTCCATCATTAACACCAACTGGGGTGGCGTAACCGAAAACAATTCCTTCGGCACACACGAGTTCCTGCGTTTTTGCGAGTTGGTCGGCTGCCAGCCGTACATCAATGGAAATCTCGGCAGCGGAACCGTTCAGGAGATGTCTGAATGGGTGGAATATATTACATCGGACTCCGAATCTCCTATGACCGCGCTGCGACGTGCAAACGGCAGAGAAAAGGCATGGAAATTAAAGTATCTTGGCGTGGGAAATGAAAACTGGGGATGTGGTGGCCTGATGCGCCCGTCCCACTATGTAGATGAATACAGACGTTTCCAGATTTATTGTAAGAATCATTCCGGCAACACCTTATATAAGATTGCCTGTGGCCCAAGCGGCGGTGATTTTAACTGGATGGAAGAACTGATGAAGAATCTGGACGCTAACAATGTTAACGGAGTTGATCTCCACTATTATAACGTACCAAACTGGGAAATGAAGGGATATGCGGCCGATTTTACCGAAGAAGAATACTATAAGCTTCTTGGATGCGCTTACTATATGGATACTCTGCTGACCAGACATACTGAAATCATGAACCGCTATGACCCGGACAACAAGATTGGACTTGTCGTAGGCGAATGGGGTAACTGGTTTGAGGTAGAAAAAGGCACCAACCCAGGATTCTTATATCAGCAGAATACGATGCGTGATGCCATCATTGCCGGCATGGAATTGAATATCTTTAACCGTCACAGCAAGCGTGTCGTTATGGCCAATTTAGCACAGGCAGTTAATGTGCTGCAATCCGTCATCTTAACTGAGGGTGATGCGATGTTAAAAACCCCGACCTACCATGTATTTGATCTGTATAAGGAGCATCAGGACGCAGATTGCGTATACTGTTACAATGACTTTGTTACAGATTTTGAAAATGTTCCGGTTGTGACCTCTTCCGCTTCTGTAAAAGACGGAAAATTGACCATTACCCTGACCAATGCCTCCTTAAGTGATTCCGCTACAATTGACAGCATCATTGAGGGCATCCAGTGTACCAGTGCCACTGCACGCATTCTGACCAATGAGGTACATGCCCATAACACCTTTGAGGATCCAAATCATGTTACCATCACCGAGCATCCAGTATCCTTAACCGGCAACCGTCTGAGTTTAGAACTGCCACCTTGCTCCGTGGTATCTGTAACCTTAGCATAAGCCTATGAATTCTGTACCAAACAAAATATGTAAGCGATGTCTGCTTCGGGATCTTTCCGAGGCAGACCGTGCGAAAATCACTCAATATAAAGAAGCCATCACGGAACGCGTTTCAGAAGAGGTATACGAAAAACGACTGGCAATCTGCAAAGACTGTGACCTTCTAAATGCCGGCACTTGCAATGCCTGTGGTTGCTACGTAGAATTACGTGCCCTTGGCAAACTCAGTAAATGCCCTCATAAAAAATGGTAAAAAATCGGAGCCAATACCTTTTGGTATTAGCTCCGTCTTATTAGGGGTGTTTACAGCCCCTTCCTATTCATTTCAGTTATCGGTTTACTCAGGAATTACCAATTCGAAGGTAACACTAATGCTTGAGATGCCGACCATGTCTTTTTTGTCTAAGATGCAAGGAGTTGCATTGGCAAGATTGCCGTCCACTCTTCTAGCATCATCTGGAGCCTTAGAAACCCATTCATTATAAAGGTTTACTCTGGTGCAGTGCTTATCGTCAGAGCTGGTGTAGTAATCACCTACTAAGGTATATGCCTCACCATCGATAGCAATTTCCTTAATTTCCAGGTAGCAGCCAGGATATAAATCCTCACCGCTTGCTAAACCAAGTGCAGCGAAGGTTAAGCCATCGTTCTTTCCTTCAAATTCCAGACTAACGGTGTAAGTGCCAGCGCCATCAACTGTTACATCTGTTGGCTTAATTCCAGCAGTATTGTCAGCCGGATTGTAATTATCACCAACGCTGTGAGTACCAGCGCCACCGTTCCACATAATCCAAGCTACAGGAGTACCTGGCTCGTAAGTAGGAACGTCTGCCCACTGTTCCTGAGCGTTGTTGTAAATTCTCTTAACCTCGCCTTCGTAGTTGTAGTCCTCATCCTCTGCAAAGCAGTGAGACAGGAACAATTTAGCCAAATCATTGGTAGCCATGGTGCAAGTACTCTTCTGGAAGAAATCGTTGCAGGACCATAACATTGGCACATAATTGTAACGAGCGCACAAGTCTACAAAGTAGGTAGTAAATTCAGTTGTGTTTGACTTAATGTTTGGTGCATTATTTTCCCAATATGGTAAAGCTGCATACTCACCTATGATGATACCATAACCAGCATCGGTGAACTTGGTCATCTTCTTTAAGTAGCTGTCCATATCGTCTAATTCGCTCTTTAAGCCCCATCTAGCATCCTTCTCAACACCACAGTAGTTCCATGGGGTATAATAGTGTACAGAAAGAATCAGCTTATTCTTAGCGGAATCTGTTGGCATCTGGTAACGATCATCACAGGTCTTGTCAATATCTGTATTGAAACCAGCAATCAATAAGAAACGGTCATCGTTATTTCCACCAGACTTACGAACGACATCTACGAACTTCTGGTTAATCTGATTTGTCATTTCGTACAAACCATCTCTGCTCAATGCGCCAGAATTGGTCCAGTCAGAGTTATTATTTAATGTATCACCCAACTCTTCGTTTGCAGATTCGAAAATCAGCATATCCGAATAGTCTTTAAATCTGTCAGCAATCTGTTCCCACATAGAAGTGTACATCTTCCAAGCATTGTCAACTTCGGAAGCTTCTGTAGAACCAAACATTGCCCACCAGCCGCTATCCCAATGGTCATTGATGATAACGAACATTTCAGCATCTAATGCATATTTCACGATTTCTTCTACACGGTCAAGATATGCTGGGTTGATGGTATAATCACCATTCCTCCAATCCATTGCATTCGCCCAAGCTACAGGAATACGAATAGAATCAAAACCACAGTTCTTCATACCCTGAAGCATTTCTGCAGTGGTAACTGGCTGTCCCCATGCCTGCTCAAACTTCGTAGGATCAGACTTAGGACCTAAACCGGTACTTACTGCTTCCATGGTATTACCAAGGTTGATACCATTGCCCATGTACTTTGTAAAGGTCAGAGCATCCATAGAAGTGAAATCGAGGGATGAGAATATGGATGGATTTGCGCCATCGCCCCCAGCGACATATCCGCCACCCTGAGTTTCCTCTTCAACAGTCTCCCACTCCATATCAGACAAAGTGAACGTAATGGTAATCTTCTTAGGATCTGTTACGGTAGAGAAATTTGCCACATGATTAGAGGTGTCTACGCTTGTTTCCTCAATGCAGCAACCATCCCATCCATTGATTGGATCATTGGTATCAAAAAGACCAGAGCTCTTAAATGCGCTCTTAGGCTCTGTCATGGTCACAGTCAATTCTGTACCATCTACAACAACCTTATCATAAATAATGTTACATGCTCTCAAGGTAGACTGATTGCCATCTGCAGCGTCCATATCCAACAAGTAGATTGCAGTGAGATTTGTCAAAGAAGTTACGCCTGCTTCCTTTGCTTCATCGGATAAATCCTTTTCGCAGTCGAACGTCACAGAGTACTGTCCTTCTTTTGTAATCTTTACAATCTCGCCGGACTCGTTGCTGTAATAGTTGTGATCGGAATCATTGTAATAAACATTGATTCCTACATTGATGAAGGCATTTGCATCGTCTCCACCCTGGCCGCCTTTTTGCGCACAACCGCTAAGTCCAAGGGACATTGCCATGGCTCCTGCAAGGATTCCCGCAAAAATTCTTCCTTTCAATTTCATAAATTCCTCCTAAAAAATAGAATTACTAACTTACAGTAGAATGTTAGCATAAAAAGGCCCCGAAAAAATACCGCTATAATTATGGCAATGAATGCAAAAAAATTACACTTTTTACCATTCGCATATCGTACTTTAGTAGGATTGACGAAGTTTTTACGCTATGATAACTTTTCGGTAGTTCATTTTGTGAACTAACTGCACAAGGAGACTAAATCATGAAAACAAAAAAAATTTTATTACGCGTGTTAAAAATCGCAGGCTTCTCTCTTTTAGGCATCGTTTTGGCTGCAGTTATTGCCATTCTTTGCATCTGGGGACGTGAAATCAAATCACTTGCTTCCTTTAAGCAGCTGAACGAAGCCAATGCCGAGCATCAGGACGGGTATGTTTATACCATGACCATCGAGGGCGACTATGACTTTCAGAAGTTAATTGACCAGGGCGGTGTTTCTTCCGATTCCGAGCTGATTCAGTTTATTTCCAAGTCCATCACCAAAGGATTGATTGATATCAACATTAAGACCAGCAATATCGGCTGCTCTTCTTTCACTGCCACCACAGATTCCGGAGACCGCGTATTTGCGCGTAACTATGACTTTAATAAGACCAACACCTGTATTGTATACACCAATCCTGGCCATGGTCGTCATGCATCCGTATCTACCTGTGACCTGCAGTTTATCAGTATTGACCGTGACAAGGGCGTAACCTCCCTGATGAATCATATTATGTGCCTGGCCACTCCATTCATCCCTCTCGATGGTATGAATGATGCCGGTGTCAGCTGCGGTATTTACATGTCCTACCAGGGTAAAGAAACCGTTGCAACAGCACAGAATACAGATAAGCCTGACATCACCTCCACCACCATGCTGCGTATGATTTTGGATTATGCAGACTCTGTAGATGAGGCAGTGGAGCTCGTTCAGAAATACGATTTACATGATTCCGCAAATACGTCTTATCATTATATGGTTGCTGATTCTACTGGTAAGAGCGCGATTTTAGAATGGGTTGCCGGCACCGATAGCACCGATAATGATGGTTCCAAGCGTGAACTTAAGATTACCTACAATGATAAGAATTATCAGGTTGTGACCAACCACATCATTTACCCTGGCTACTACGATGGAGAGCCAGAGGAAGAAATCAAGGGACTTGACCGTATCCAGATTTTAGACAACTACCTCTCTGAACATGATGGCAAGGTCATCGATGATGCAGATGCTATGAAGGTTCTTTCACTTACTGGTCGTCGTGGCTTAAATAAGGACCCAAAAGCCACCGGCATTACCGTACACTCTGCAATCTATAACCTGACCGATTTAACTGCAATCTGGGTTAGCAATGAGCATTACGGCGAAGAAGCATATACCTATGAATTAAAGATTAAAAAATAACTCAGACTCCTCTAATAAATTGGAACTCCCCGAAGCAATTTTGTTTCGGGGAGTTTTGCTTTTGTCTCCTATCCATGCTAAAATTTTAAGGAAACAATTGATATCCAGTTTTTCTTAAAAAAGGAGCTTTCTATGAAAAAATTTTCTATAATACTCATCAGTTTTACTGCTATTTTATTTATTCTTACTGCATGTCATAAATCAAATCCAATCAACCCAGAAGTGGAAACCTCACAACTCGAAACGGAGTCTGCTTCCTCACAGGCGGAGCCGGAGACCATTGCAAAGGAGCTTTTGCCGGAGGATTATTTTGCGGTACCCTATGTATCGACCTACTACTTTAATCCGAAGCCATCCATTCACGAAACCATTGAAATCCCTCTTTATCTAACAGATTATGAACAGTCCGAATACTTAAAGAACGATACCGCAGCAACCCTGGATTTAATTTTTACGATCGATGGCGTGTCAAAGACAATAAAGGATGTTCCTATGGGGGATTACACATTAACGCTCGGTCAGTTAAACGAAGGAATGCATAATTTTTCCGTACAAGTCGTGGATAAAAAGACAGGATTAAGATCCCATGAACTATTTAATGAGTTATGGGTCATTGACCCTAATAAGGAGGCCATCACAGGTGATCAGACCTACACCATGACTGCCTCTGACTTAATCTCCTATCACATTAATAACGAAAACAGTACCAGTGCCTCTGACTGTATTAGCACCAGGGATGGTCTGAATCAGTTATTTGCAGATGTTCAGGCGAAGGGTTATCGAAAAATCATTCTGCTTCCCGGAACCTATCGAATCAGCGGAGAAAAAACCGATCCTGCCTATGACAGCACGCAGGTTTTCTATATTTCCATCCCGACCAATTTCACAGTTGATATGAATGGCTGCACCTTTAAGTTAGATACGATTTCCAGTAATAATCAGGGTTGTATCGTGCAAATGAATAATGCTATCGACTCTCATTTAACAAACGGAACGCTCGAGGGCGACCGTTACGAGCGTCGTGAGCTCGGTTTGGAATCTGAAGAGGCAAACATTGACTGTGCGGGCGAACCGATTAACACCTTAATGATTCAGGGTGGTAAATACTGCTCTGCCAATCATCTGATTATCAAAAACACCACTGGGCACGCAGTCGGTTCCGGCGGCGTATTTGGACCGGAGTACACCTTTATCTCTCAGGTTACAAATTCGGCTATTTTTAATGGCGAGGAAATCGAGAGTGACAAATGCAGCACCAGTACAATGATTGATTTGGAACCAATTATGGCCTGGGATGCATTTGATGGTTATATCTTTGTTGCTCATCTTTTGGGCTATAAGGGGATTCAGGGAGACTCTCCGATTGAATACATTTCGTTCTATGATGAGAATCAGAACTACCTAGAGACGATTGTTGGGTTCCAATATCGAAAGATCAAGGTCCCTGAAGGTGCAAAATACCTGAGAGCGACCTTTTTAGGGCAGATTGAAACCTCCGGCTATGAACATACCATAACAGTATATACGCAGCATTTAGGCGATTACATAGCATACCAGAACCTGGACTTTTATGATACCCGAACAACTGCTCTGGTAGCCTCCTGTGGAAGCAATATTTTAATTGAGAACTGCACCTATACGCGATGTGGTTGCAGCATCACACCTGTCGCCGTTGATTTCGAAGAGGGCGGCGAGGAATGTCAGGATTTATACTACCGAAATAATAAGGTCATCGAAAACGCAGAAACCACAACCGGAACCGTTGTAGACTGCGCTGGTTACAACCATGTTTACGAAAATAACATTGGCCATGCAATAGAAATCCGAAATCGTGTTTTAGGCGGCGTATTGCGTGATACCAACGATGAAGCATCTAACCTAATTTGGTTTTTAGGCACCGAGAAAACCGGCAGATATGGACGTGTTTATCAGAACAATTGTGGATATATTCAGTTTTCAGATTCCAGTCTCGTAGGAGATTTTAAGGCGCAGGCAGCATCCATTAAAGTTAAGGACTGCACCATTCACTGTGGCAGCTACGCCGAAGGTGTTACTGCTGTGGCAGACAAGGTAACCTACGAAAACTGCACCTTCCCGAACTTTTTCGGTGAGAATGCCACATTACAGGGATGCACATTGCAGCCTACATGGGAATTGGGCATTAATTTACGTTTTAACGATTGCACCTTTAAAGATATGACAGGGAATACAAAGGAGCTTTCTCTCGATTTGCCATATATCAGTGACCGTCAGTTTAACAATTGCCAGTTCGAGGGTAAAACGATTCTTGGCAGCCAGGCATACCAGCTTGGTTTTAGTCTGGGAACCTTTCATACATGTAATTTTGAAGATTTAACAATATATTTGAGGGCTGAGGAGGATATGGCTCCGACCATTTTTGAAAACTGTAAAATCAGTTCAACCGCAAGCAGCTTTATCTATGTTGGTGCCTTTTCGCAGGATATCAATCCCGTCAATCTGCAATTTAAAGACTGTGAAATCACCCAGTCCGGCGATGGCAATCTTATGTATTTTTATGCCAAGCCTACTGGTAACAGTCAAATTCTCTTTGATCATTGCACCATCAACAAAACACAGGGACATTTATTAAAGTTCGATGATGCAGACCTTAGTGGCATAAAAGACAAAGTGGAACTGGAGGTTTTATTCTCCAGCTCCACTATAAACACCAACTTAGCGGTGGATACCGCCGGCATCGGTGACAAACAGATTCAGGTACTTTACCAGTAGACTCGGCATTTTCTATATCTGCCTATCATCCAAAGTACAATTGCTATGCCCATGGAAACAATAATAAAATAATTTATTTCCTCGGACCAGCGTAGCCACAATACTGCGATGTTCAAAAACATTGCTATATGAAGCGGTTCGACGTATAAAAGATTTCCACCCTTTCCGGCAAAAACCTTATATGCCATCAGCGTGAAGAAGCCAATTAAGATGATAGATGCGGCTGCTTCCACAATGTGAAACGCAAGCGCATTCGACAGCTTTGATTCATACACAACCGGGATTGCCATGGAATAAGCAATCAGATATAAGAGCGAAATCCATTGCATCGCAATGTCTCTTTCCTGCATGTTATCAATGGTCGCCAGAATCAGTCCGATAATCAATGCGCCATAGGCCACAAACTGAAGCCAGGTAATGGTATGCTCTGTATGAATCATTCCAGAAACTAAAAGAATACCGATCAATAAGCTAAATTGTTTCACGCTAACGCGTGCCTGTACTTCTTCCCGTTCAGAAAAGAGCGCCATCAAAAATGGTCGGTTCATCACAATTAGCAGGATCAGAAACAGCGTCAGCGAGAGCATTACCATGCCATATGTGTAAATATGAAACCAGGAATCAAATACTGCGAACCCCTTCTCACGAAAGGTTTGCACCATGCTAATGCATCGCTCTGCCAAAAGAATCATAAAATACAAAAAAACACACCAATACGTTAATATAGAACTCTTCTCTTTCATATGTAACTCCTTCCCCGGCTGACATCAGCCTTTATGGTAAGCCTAATATATTTTCTGCTTACCAGCCAGTTACATACGAACGCATTCTTTTTAATATTCTGCGTATTTTTTTACCCAGTCTTCTCTACTGTTTTCACTCGATTCACAATGTAAATACCGAGGCAAACCAAAGCCAGGGATAGAAATGCGATGACACTCAGTGCTTCATATTCCTTCAGCAGAATAGCAGAAAGAATAAAGCCTATCATCGGATTCATAAATCCGAATACAGCCACTTTGGACACTGGATTGTAGGTTAGTAAAAGGCTCCATAGCGAATATGCTACGGCACTTACCATTGCCAAATATAACAGCATTCCCACACCATCCCATTGAATGGTATGAATTCGTCCGCCCATCAATAAACCTGCTATCGTCATCACAATACCGCCAAAGACGAATTGCCAACCGCTGAGCATTACTGTGTTTTCTTCTTTTGAATATTTTTTTAACATAACAGAGGAAAATGCATAGGAAACCGTTGACAGAAAAATAAAGCCTTCCCCGGTCAGCGACATATTCATATTTAAGCTTTTTACTGAAATATTGACCAAAAGCACACCTAAAAAGCCAATTACACAACCAACAATCTTTTGCACAGTCAATTTTTCCATCCTGAAAATCAGGCTGGACACAGCAATTGCCACAAAGACATTCATTCCCTCGATGATGGATGCTTTGGTGCCGTCGGTATGTGCCAATCCAATATAAAAGAACAGGTATTGAATTATTGTCTGAAACAGGGACAAAACCGCCACCTTTGGAAGGGCTTTTTTCTTCGGATATAGAAATTTCTTTGCAGTCACGGATCCAATGATAATTGCCAGCACGCCTGCAATGGTAAATCGTAAGCCCGCATAAAGAATTTGTGCTCCGGTATCCGTGGCACAAATCCCCATCAGGTCATAACCTATTTTGATGCACGGGAACGCACTACCCCATAGGGCACTGCAAATCAGTGCGCCCAACCACACCACAATTGTTTTTGTCATAAAGTTTTGGTTCAATAAACCTACTTTTTTCTGCTCCATTTTATGCCTCTATGCAGCAATTATTTTTATGAATAATCAAACTTTCCGTCATTCTTCTCTTCTAACGCTTTGATCATATGATATACAAATTCATTATATGGCGTTGGAATGCCCAATTCTTTTCCCATACGGATTATAGCACCGGAAAACATATCTACCTCTGTATGACGTCCGGCATCCAAATCCTGTAAAGTGGAATACCTTGCCCTGTCCATAACCTTGCTGCCAAAGGATGAGGATTTATCACTTTGTGAAAAATCAATTCCCTTTGCTTTCGCAATCGCGTCCACTTCCTCTAAAACAGCAAGCTGCAAAAAACGAACATGCTCACTATCACGATAAGCCCCCACTCCGCAGCCTATCATTGCCTGAACCTGATTGTTTGGAACATTCAGTCTGAATTTACTCCAAATTTCTGTGAGAACCACCTGTGAAGAACGATAATGCAGTCCCGTGTCCGCAAATAAGCAATTCAATGCTTCAATACGCTCACTTATGGTCCCATCCTTCTCACCATACACCATACCTATTGTCGTCTGTGGGTCGAACCGAACGGAATTTCCGTTGCGTTCAGAAGCCACCTTAATCACAGAATATACCAGTTTGGATTCACCAATGGCACCGGCAATAATTTCTTCGCTGTCCACTCCATTCATAAGACTCATCACTATGGTATGATCATCAACAATTTCCTTAATATCCGTCAAGGCAGCTTCCAGTGCATTATATTTTACGCTCACAATGAGAAGGTCCACCCCGTGAGCTTCCTTTGGTGTTTTTACAACAGGCCGATATAAACAATCGTTGATAACAAAACCGTTGCTTTCGAATCGTTTTTTTCTTTCTTCACTCGCGACCACACAAAGTTCTATATCCCTCTTTTGAGACAAACCCCACATCAAATAAGAGCCAACTGCACCCGCGCCTAATATCGCAACAGATTTTATCATTTCAAGCCTCCTTCCGACCACATCGTTTAACAATATCTATAACTTTACACTGTCAAAGTGCTATACGTCTCTGATTTGTACAGACTTTGAACTGCCAATACCAGGAACATATAGTTAGAGGACCCGCCCCCCAGAACATATTCACTCTGCTGCCATAAGAACGGGAATTCCAACAGTTCAGGAAAATCAGGAGCAATCAGTTCTGTACCCGAACTCACACCACCT
The DNA here is from genome assembly GCA_045641925.1 of Butyrivibrio sp. GTDB lineage: Bacteria > Bacillota > Clostridia > Lachnospirales > Lachnospiraceae > Eshraghiella. The sequence continues at coordinate 844 of JAZUHV010000110.1, read as the reverse complement.
GGGATGTACGAATAATCTGCTCTATTTGCTCCATAAGCAACCGTATGAGATACAGAGCCCACTCCGGAGGCAAAACTGGCTGTGTTGGTTCCTGGATGGCAACCCAATATAAAATTCAGCGCATTTGTCATCGGCTCCGATGAGAAAATGTCAGGAAATGCCTTATACAGATAATAATATCTTGCACCAAAGCCCTGAATTCCCCAGCCTGCGCCCCAGGCTCCCGGTCTGTATGGAACGCCATACGGCGTAGCCATGCATAATTCTTTATACTTTTCATTCAGACGCTTTGAAGCAGCTCGCATTCTTTCTGCAAATGCGTTCTCGCCGATTGCATCGATGGCACGTACCGCAATCCATCCAAGCCCTTCAAAACGATTTTCAATCACGTCCACGTTTGCAAGTACATACTGTTTATATACTTCCTTACCAGTGGTAAGAAACAGTTCGATTGCGGCATGAATCTTCTGTTCATTTGCCTTTGAATCTTCTGTAATGGTATACAATTCTTCCGCAATTCTAAGTGCCTCGTCACCCAATGCATCATTAAAATTCCTCATTGCGCGCGAAGCTGCAGAAAGCTGTGCTGCCACAGTCAGTTCCCTTTGCGGATTATCCTCTGTAAACACCCAACGGTCATCCTCGGTTCCCGTGATGCCGTCCGTCATCACAGATGCATCTCCCAAGAGGACGTATTGACGAATATCATTGCATATAATGCCTCGATACAAGCGTCCAAGAGATTGATATCCTCCTATGATGGACAATAATCCGTGTTCAATCTGCTGCTGCAAATCGTTTTTACCATCCGGTTGATGAATTTCCACATAATGCTTTTCCTGAT
>JAZUHV010000109.1:0-14584 GCA_045641925.1 Butyrivibrio sp. | reverse complement strand
AGATTCGTAGGGCCTTTGCAGAGGAGATTCCTGAGACTACCAAATTAATCATTGCACAGCGTATTTCCTCTGTGCAGCATGCAGACCGTATCATTGTAATGGATAATGGATATATTAATGGCGTGGGTACGCATGATGAATTGCTGGCAAGCAATGAGATTTACCGCGATGTATTTGAGTCACAAACCGGCGGAAACGGTGACTTCGATGAGAACGGAGGTGAACAGTAATGCCAATGCCAAGAGGAATGAAACCTACCGTAAAGAATCCTGGTCAGGTTTTTAAGAGAATTTTAAAGTATGTAATCGGCAGACACGCCGCTATGTGTATTGGTGTGCTGATTTGTATCCTTGCTACAGTATTTGCTACTTTGCAGGGAACTATGTTCATCAAGACCTTGATTGATGAGTTTATTTTGCCTCTGTTAACGCAGGATGTACCGGATTATACAGGACTTCTGTATGCGATTATTCGAACTGCAGGCTTCTACCTGATGGGTATTGTAGCTAGTTATGTGCAGGCACGTTTGATGGCTCATATTACGCAGAATACGATGCGTGACATGCGTGATGATTTGTTCCTGCATATGGAAACTCTTCCAATTAAGTATTTTGATACGCATATCCATGGTGACATTATGTCCATTTATACCAATGACGTAGATGCCATGAGACAGATGATTAGCCAGACACTGCCATCTGTAATTAGCTCAGTCGCATCGATTATTGGTGCAGTGGTCAGCATGATTATCATTAGTCCGTTTATGACCCTAATCGGATTTGTTATGGTTTTTATCATGCTTACGATTACCAAGAATGTATCGTCAAAGTCCGGAAAGTATTTCATTGCGCAGCAGAAGGATGTCGGTGCATTAAATGGTTATATTGAAGAAATGATGGCTGGTCAGAAGGTTGTTAAGGTTTTCAATCATGAAACAGAAAGCTTGGACGGCTTTACGAAATTAAATGAGCAGCTGTTTGACAGTGCTTATAATGCAAATAAATACGCAAGCATCATCGGCCCAATCAATGCACAGTTAGGTAATGTCAGCTATGTTGTCTGTGCAACCATTGGTGCAGTATTTGCATTGGCGGGCTTTGCATTTGCCGGTCCATTATTTGGGGAGGGTGCATTGCTAGGACTCAGTATCGGTGGCTTAATCAGTTTCTTAACGTATTTAAGAGGCTTGAATATGCCAATTAACCAGCTTAGTATGCAGGTGAACGCTTTGATTATGGCGCTCGCTGGTGGCGATAGAATTTTCTCTCTGATGGACGAAAAGCCGGAAGTGGATGAAGGCTATGTAACTTTGGTATATGCAAAGAAGGATGCGCAAGGCAATCTGCTCGAGTCAGAAGAACGTACCGGACTGTGGGCTTGGAAGCATTTCCATAAGGATACCGGGGAAACTGACTACATCGAGTTAAAGGGCGATGTGGTATTTGACGATGTTGACTTTGGTTACACCGAAGAGAAGATGGTTTTGCATAATATCGATCTGTTTGCTACGCCGGGACAGAAGATTGCATTTGTAGGTTCCACTGGTGCAGGAAAGACTACCATTACCAATTTGATCAATCGCTTTTACGATATTCAGGATGGTAAAATCCGCTACGATGGAATTAACATCAATAAGATTAAGAAGAAGGATTTACGTAGATCACTTGGTATCGTATTACAGGATACCCATTTGTTCTCCGGAACAGTGCGTGACAATATTCGTTATGGCAAATTGGACGCGACAGAGGAAGAAATTATTTCTGCAGCAAGGTTAGCGAATGCCGATGGATTTATTCGCAGACTTCCAAACGGATATGACACCATGTTGACCGGTGATGGTGCAAACCTGAGTCAGGGACAGAGACAGCTTTTGGCGATTGCCAGAGCAGCCATTGCAGACCCACCTGTATTAATTCTAGATGAAGCTACAAGTTCGATTGATACCCGTACAGAGAAAATCGTCCAGGATGGTATGGATAAGCTGATGAAGGGTCGAACGACCTTTGTTATTGCGCATAGACTATCTACTGTTAGAAATAGCGATTGTATTATGGTTCTGGAACAGGGTCGTGTTATTGAACGCGGAACGCATGATGAATTGATTGCAGCACAAGGTAAGTACTATCAGCTTTATACTGGAAATAATATTGCTTTATAAAAGAATATTAAAAACGTTTCCAAAAGCCAATATAGAGTATTAATTGCTCTTTATTGGCTTTTTTATTTTATAAAACACATATACCGATGAAAAAGAGAAAAATTTCGTAAATTTTCGTTGCATATTATCAAAGATATTATTACACTAGGGTGTAGTAAAGAAGGAGGGTTCAGATATGATTAACCAAAAATTGAAACGTTTCATTTGCGTTCTGCTTGGTGCTCTGATGATTTTTTCTCTGGCAGCCTGCAATCAGAACAGTAAACCACAGGGGACCTCAGCAAGCGATGAAAGCAAGCCTGGCAATGTTCCAACAGACCTGACGGTTCGTTTTCATTATTTAAGAGACGATGGTAATTATGCCAATTGGAGTGTCTGGCTATGGATTAATGATGGTAGTGCATATTCCTTTGGTGAAGAGGTGGATGCCGATGGTGTAATGACCACTGCGAAATTCCCTGCAGGCACTTCACAAATCGGATTTATTGTCCGACTGGGTGAGTGGGAGGCTAAGGATGTGGATGCCGACCAGTTCATTGATTTATCTGCAGTGCTAGCAGGTACTGTGGATGTTTATGTAAAGTCCGGAATTGAAGGCTATGAGATGAAACTTGGCGATGATGTTATAACCGGCACGGTTTTAAAATCAGCTGTTATGTCCGATGACTTCATGAGTGTGACTTTAACGCTTTCCGATAATTGGGAAGAGGATATGAAGGCTGTGCTGATAGATAAGAATGGCAAGATCGTGGACACTACGCTGGAAACAAATGGCACTAGCGTGGTAATGAATCTTGTTGAAAAAGCTGACGAATTTGGGGAGTATTCCATTATGTTTAACGGTTCACAGAAAAAAGAGGTAAAGATTCCGGATGTTTTCTCATCTGCAGAGTTTGAGGAGAAGTATTATTACGAGGGCAATGATCTCGGTGCAAATTATAGTGCGTCTGAAACGGTATTTAAGGTATGGGCACCTACTGCAACCGCATTGACATTGAATCTTTATGAAAGTGGAGATAAGAGCGATAAGGAAACGAAGGATACAATCGAAATGACTTCTGGCGACAAGGGCGTTTGGAGTGCAACTGTTTCAGGAGATTTGAATGGAATCTTTTATACCTATACGGCTTCTTTTGATGAGAAGACAAATAAAGATATTTGTGATCCTTATGCGAAGGCTGTAGGTGTGAATGGTGATCGCGCGATGGTAATTGACCTTTCCACTACGAATCCAGAGGGGTGGGATAACGATAAGAATCCTAATGCGGGTCTTGCAGATACAGATAGTATCATTTATGAGGTTAGTATTCGAGATACCACAATGGACGCGTCCTCAGGGGTAACGAATAAGGGGCAGTATCTTGGAATGATTGAGACCGGCACCATAAACAGCAATGGAGATAAGACCGGCCTGGATCACATTGTATCCTTAGGCGTGACCCATGTTCAGATTATGCCATCCTATGATTTTGCGACCATTAACGAATCCAAGGATCCGACTACTCAGTACAATTGGGGTTACGATCCAAAGAATTACAATGTTCCGGAAGGTTCATTCTCTTCCGACCCATATGATGGAGCGGTACGTATCAGAGAATATAAGCAGATGGTAATGGGCTTACATGCTGCAGGACTCTCTGTCAATATGGATGTGGTTTATAATCATACCTATAATACGAAGTATTGCTATAATATGCTGGTTCCGGGGTATTTTTACCGTCCAGAATCCAATGGCTCCGGTTGTGGCAATGACGTAGCTTCCGAGCGTGCGATGGTTCGTAAGTTTATTGTCGACTCGGTAACCTATTGGGCAAGCGAGTATCATCTGGACGGTTTCCGTTTTGATTTGGTCGGCTTATTAGATGTGGATACCATTAATGCAATTCGCGAGAGCGTGGATACCATAAGTAAGGATATTATGCTTTATGGTGAGGGCTGGTCCCTTGGCACTGGTGTTACAAAGTATGGTACCGAATTGGCAACGCAGGCCAATATCAATAAACTGACCGGATTCGCTATGTTTAATGACAATATGCGTGATGCATTAAAGGGAAGTGTATTTAATGCAACAGAAAAGGGTTACATCAATGATGGCTCCAAATATTCTACGGTAATGAAGAATTTGAGCGGTATTGCAAGCTGGAGTAAGGTTCCTTCTCAGATAGTGAACTACACATCCTGTCATGATAATATGACCTTATGGGATGAAATCAGTTCTTCTAATGGAGATGATTCCTTAGAGGATCGCATTAAGCAGAATCTGATGGGCGCAAGTGCCATCTATCTGTCTCAGGGAATACCTTTTATGCTTTCCGGCGAAGAAATGCTTCGTACGAAGGTGAAGGAAGACGGAACCTTTGATAGTAATAGTTATACCTCCAAGGACTCTGTAAATTCCATGAAGTGGGATACTCTGGCTGATGCAAATTATCAGACTGTTTTGAATTTCTACAAGGGAATGATTGCTTTTAGAAAGGCTCATGCGGTTCTCAGTCAGATGGATTATGCTGCGGATTGTTATAAAGAAATTGAGACTGAGGCAAAAGCGGTAATTGCTTATGAGGTGGAACCTGCTGATGGCGAGGTCTCTGACGGTATTGTAATGATTTTTAATCCGGAAAGAGAGGATGTTACGGTAACACTCCCAGACGGGGAATGGACCATCTGTGTACAGGGAACAACCGCAGGTACTGAGTCACTTGGTACGGCAAGCGGAAGCATTACCGTACATGCGATTGAAACGGTTGTACTTGTTAAGGGTGCATTAAAGTAAGATAAGTTGTCAGTTGACAAAATGATTTGAAATGCATAGAATACCATTAGTAAAAGGCTATGAAGACACACAGTAGTCCTTCGGAATTCTTGCAGAGAGGGAGAACCACCGGCTGAAAGTTCTCTTAAGTTCCTCCGATGGATGAAATTCATGTTGGAGCTGCATTCCTGAACCATTTGCAGTAGGGAATGACGTGAGCGCACGTTATGCGTTTTGAGTGCCTGTAAATCGTATTTGCAGGAATTAGGGTGGTACCGCGATTATGACCTCGTCCCTTTTTAGGGGCGGGGTCTTTCTTTTTGTAGTGAACCACAAGGACAAACGCTTAGGGTCTGCATAGAACGGAGAACCAAGAAATACAAAGGAGATTAAAATGGCTGATTTAACCGAATTAAGTGAAAAGCTGTCCGCTATTAAGGCGGAAATCCAGAGTGAACTGGAAAAGTTAGAAAGCTCTAAAGGTGTTTATGAATACAAGAAGAGCATCTTAGACAACAAGACCGGTAAGGTTGGAACCCTTATGAAAGAAATGGGTAAGATTCCGGGCGAACTAAGGGCTGACTATGGAAAGCGCGTGAATGAGTTGAAAAATTGGGCAGAAACTCATTTCGAAGAACTTGACAGAAAATTCAAGGAAGAGGAAATGCGCCTTCGCTATGAACGTGAGAAGATTGACGTTACAATGCCTGCAGATGATACGGTTCGCGGCTATTTGCATCCTGTAACGCAGGTACGCAACCAGATTGTTGATATTTTTGCAGGTATGGGCTTCGAGATTTTCGAAGGTTCTGAGATTGAGACGGATTACTATAACTTTACTGCATTAAATACGCCACAGGATCACCCTGCAAGAGATATGCAGGATACCTTCTACCTTTCACCGGAATTCTTACTGCGTACCCAAACCTCCGCAGGACAGATTCACGTTATGGAAGCAAAGAAGCCTCCAATTAAGATTATTTCTCCAGGTAAGGTATTCCGTTCGGACGATGATGCAACGCATTCACCGATGTTCACCCAGATGGAAGGTTTGGTTGTGGATAAGGGCATTACCCTTGGTGATTTACAGGGTATGTTAAACGAGTTCGTTCAGAAGATTTTCGGAGAAGGTACGACTACCAGATTACGTCCTTCTTATTTCCCATTTACCGAGCCATCTGTAGAAGTGGATGTTAGCTGCTTCCAGTGTGGCGGCTGCGGCTGTAAGCTTTGCAAGGGTACTGGCTGGATTGAGGTTCTTGGTGCCGGCGTGGTAAACAATAAAGTACTCGAGGGCTGCGGTATTGATACAGAGGAATATTCCGGATTTGCCTTCGGTATCGGTATGGAACGTATTGCCATGTTAAAGTATGGTATCAATAATATTAAGCTGCTGTTCGAGTCTGATTTACGCGTGCTCGGCCAGTTGGATGATTAAGACAGGAGGATGAGAGAATGTTAACACCGTTAAGTTGGTTAAAAGATTATGTAGATATTGATGTAACACCAAAGGAACTGGAAGAAAAGTTATTCTCCTGCGGTTTCGAGGTCGAGGAACTCATTGAAGTTGGTAAGGAGATTTCTGGCGTTGTCGTTGGTCTTGTAAAGGAGTGCGAGCCAATTCCGGATACGCACTTAAGTCTTTGCAAGGTGGATGCAGGTACTGGCGAATTGTTGCAGATTTGTTGCGGTGCGGACAATGTATGTGCAGGTAAGAAATTCCCTGTAGCAAAGATTGGCGCTACTGTTTATGCAACTGCTAAGGACCATAAGACCATTGAAGGCACCATGACCATTGGCCAGGGTAAGCTCCGTGGCTATGATTCATTTGGTATGCTTTGCTCCGGTACAGAGCTTGGTTTGAATGAGAACCTTTATCCGGGCGCTGGCTACAATGGATTGTTAGTACTTCCGGAAGATGCCGAAATTGGCGCGGATGTTAAGCCGATTTTAGGTCTCGACGATTGGATTTTTGATATTGCAATTACTGCAAACCGCCCTGATTGCCAGAGTATCCTTGGTATAGCAAGAGAAGTTGCCGCTGTTCTTGGTAAGGAACTTAAGGAGCCTTCTTTAACATACACCGAAACAGACGTGAAGAAAGAAGGCTGGGCAGTAACTGTGGAAGCTACAGATCTTTGTCCTAGATATATTTCTCACTATGTTTATGATGTTAAGATTGCAGAATCTCCTGCCTGGATGAAGAGACGTCTGGCGCTGGTAGGCTGTGATGCGATTTCGAATGTAGTCGATATTACCAATTACGTTTTAAAAGAAATTGGACAGCCAATGCATGCGTTTGATTACAATTACTTAGAGGGTAATAAGATTCACGTTCGTCGTGCTGGCGAGGGTGAAAAGATTGTGACTTTGGACAGTAAGGAATTCACCTTAAATCCAAACAACCTTGTTATTTGTGATGGCGTGAAGCCGGTTGCTTTGGCCGGTATTATGGGCGGCTTAAATTCTGAAATTCTGGATACAACTACCGAAGTAATGTTTGAGTCTGCGAAGTTTGCACGTGATAATATTCGTAAGAGCTCCCGCGCACTGGGTCAGATTTCTGATGCATCTGCACGTTATGCAAAGGGTGTGGACGAATATTCCACCGTTTATGCCATGAAGAGAGCTCTGCATTTGATTGAAGAGTTGGGTTGCGGTAAGGTTTCCTCCACACATGTGGATTGTAATACAGGAAATTCAGTAGAGCCTTCCGAAATGAAGGTGAGCGTAAAGCGCGTGAATGGTGTACTTGGTATCACCGTTCCGGATGATGATATTGTCAGAATCCTGACAAATCTGAACTTTGAGCCGAAGCTTGATGGAGACGAATTAACCCTACAGGTACCTGCATATCGTGAGGATATGGAATCCTATCCGGATGTAGCAGAAGAAGTAATTCGTATGTATGGCTATGATCATGTGGTTCCAACCTTCATGCCAACAGCTGAGGTTACCCCTGGTGGCCTGAACTTAAAGCAGAAGACAGAATTAAAGATTAAAAGAGCTCTTTGCGCTACTGGCGCTTTTGAGGGTATTCATTATTCCTTCTTCGGACCATCTGACCTGGATTTGTTAAAGCTTCCTGAGGATGCAAAGGAACGTGTCGCAATTCGTATTATTAATCCGATTAATGAGGATTTGTCTCTGATGAGAACTACGCTTGCCTCTGAAATGATTTATGCTATGGCGCGTAATCAGAAGAGAGGTACATTGAGTGGACGTATCTTTGAAATGGGTAATGTATTCATTCCAAAGGCATTGCTTTTGACAGAATACCCAGATGAGAGAAGCACCATCTGCATTGGCGCATTTGGCGAAACAGAGAGCTTCTTCACCTTAAAGGGTATGGCAAATGCTGTTGCACAGGCTTTGGATATTACCTTCACCTATGAGGCAGCCAATAAGCCATTCCTGCACCCATATCAGACTGCAAAGATTCTTTGCGAGGGTGAGGAAATCGGCTATTTAGGCAGACTGACCTACGAATTGATGGATGAGACAGATATGCGTGTTCCTGCATACGTTTGTGAAATTGATTTGGCAGCGTTGGAGAAGTACTACGGCAAGGCGCAGATTTACGTTCCATTGCCAAAATTTGCTGAGGAGAAGAGAGACTTCGCATTTGTAATGGAAAAGAGTGTTACCTGCGGCGAGGTGGAAGAAATTATCAAGGCTTCCTGCGAATATGTAACTAAGGTAACCTTGTTTGACGTATATGAAGGCCTGCAGTTATTGCCTACCAAGAAGAGCATGGCATTTAATGTGGTATTTACTCCACGTGATGAGGAATTCACGGGCGAAATGCTTGACGGATTTGTAGACACAATTCTTACAAATCTGAAGGAGCAGAAAAACGTGACCCTGCGTTCTTAGTCTTTTTTACTACTATAATGACAAAAAAACGGACCATAAGTCCTATTTATAATTATTCAGTTTTTTACGATAATTAATTTAGGATTTGTGGTTCATTTTGTGAACTCAAAAAGAATGGTTGAGTATTTATGAATTGTTCTGATTTTTATTATGATCTTCCGCAGGAGTTGATTGCTCAGGATCCACTAGAGGATCGATCCTCTTCCCGACTGATGGTATTGGATGGGAAAAGCGGAAACATCGAACATAGATCGTTTAAGGATATTATTGAATATTTGCATCCGGGAGATTGCCTGGTAATAAATGATACCAAGGTTATTCCTGCCAGACTGATGGGGGTTAAAGCGGATACCGGAGCTGGTATAGAGGTTTTGCTTTTAAAACGCAGAGAGAATGATATTTGGGAATGCCTTGTGAAGCCTGGAAAGAAGGCAAGAACCGGTGCAATCATCCAATTTGGAGATGGAATCCTTAGCGGAGAGATTGTAGACGTTTTAGAGGATGGAAATCGTCTGATTCAATTCCATTATGAAGGTATATTTGAGGAGATTTTGGACCGATTGGGACAAATGCCTCTGCCACCATATATTACACATACCTTGCAGGATAAAAATCGCTATCAAACGGTTTATGCAAAGTATGAAGGCTCAGCGGCTGCACCTACAGCCGGCCTGCATTTTACCCCACAGCTGATGGAACAAATTCGAGCTATGGGCGTGGAAATTGCCAGTGTAACTTTGCATGTCGGATTGGGAACATTTCGACCGGTTAAGGTAGAAAATGTAGAAGAGCATCATATGCATTCCGAGTTCTACAATATTCGCCCGGAGGAAGCCGAAAAGATTAACAATGCCCGTAAAAACGGCGGACGAATTATTGCGGTGGGTACAACAAGCTGCCGAACCTTAGAATCTGCAGCATTAGAGGATGGTACCATTCCTGCAAAAAGTGATGATACTGAAATATTTATTTATCCTGGATATCGATTCAAGGCAATTGATTGTTTAATTACAAACTTTCATTTACCGGAATCAACATTGATTATGCTTGTTTCGGCTTTGGCTGGCAGGGAACATATTATGAATGCATATGAGACTGCAGTTAAGGAACGTTATCGCTTCTTCAGTTTTGGTGATGCAATGTTTATAAATTTTAATTGTGTGGATTAGCGGACAAATATCAAGGAGGGCTATTATGGACACGAATATGGTTGAGAAGAGAGCAGAGAAAAGATGGGCGAAGAGAATGAGCATTGATGCAAATATCAAGCTTCGTTCTATCAAGAATAATAAGGCGGCTGCTTATACTCTGAATGAAAATGAGATGGATGTTGAAGTTATTAACATTTCCAAGGGCGGTATGGCTTTCAAGACCGCAGAATTACTTCTACTGAATTCTTATTATGATGCAAAGGTTGTTCTTTGGACCAAGGAGACCTTTAATGCAATCATTGAAATTATCCGTATGGAGAATGATGGCTCATCCGAGGAAACTACTTACGGTTGTAAGTTTGTAGGAATTACACCTGCAGATCAGTTCAAGATTGATGTTTACCAGATCGTAAGTGAGACCTAATTATTTACTTAGTTTAAAAGATTTATCATTGGGATGAATGGGAAGCCTCTGTTATGCAGAAATTGTATAACAGAGGTTTTTCTTTTGCGGGTAAATCTTGAAAAACAAGGGCCGAAATGATACACTATATCCAAATGGGTTAAATTTTGATTTAACGTGTAAGAGAGTAATCCTAAGAGTGGAGGAGAATGATAAAATGGCAATTCAGATGAGTAAATTTGGCACCTTAAAGGACGGCAGAGAGGTTACATTATTTACGATTACAAATCAAAAAGGAACGGTATGCAAGCTTACCAATTTAGGCCCTTGCATTGTATCTTTGATTGTACCGGATCGCAATGGAAAGATGGATGATGTGGTACTTGGTTTTGACGAAGTGGAATATTATGAATGCTTTAACGGAGATGGTCACGGTGCTTGTGTGGGCAGAAATGCAAATCGATTAACAGACCATAAATTCACTTTAAATGGCAAGGAGTATGTGGTGGCTGACAATGATGGCGGATTTAACCTGCATAGTGGTCCGAACTATTCCTTTGAGAGACTTTGGGATGCAGAACTGATTGATGACGAAGAGGGGCAGGGCGTTGATTTCTCTCTGGATTTCCCGGATGGCGATCAGGGCTTCCCAGGAAATCTGTCCGTGAATATTTCTATGGTGTTAACGGAGGATGATTCTTTGGTTATTGAGTACAATGGTATATCAGACCAGGATACAATCTTTAATTTTACGAATCATTCTTATTTCAATTTAAATGGACATGCTTCCGGTACGGTATTGAATCATCTTCTTTGGGTGGATGCAGAAACTTTTACCTTCAAGGAAGGAAAAAAGGTCACAACAGGCGAGATGAGAAGCGTGGAAGGCACTCCACTTGATTTCAGACAGTTAAAGAGAATCGGGGATGAGATTGAGGCTGATTATGAGCCGCTTCGTTATGTGGGTGGCTATGACCATAACTTCTGCTTAAAGACCAACGGGGAAGAGGTGGATAAGGTAGCTGTTCTTGTCAGCAAGGAATCCGGCCGTGCGATGGACGTTTATACCGATTTGCCTGGTATCCAGGTTTATTCTGGCAACTGGGTATCGGATGCGAAGCCTGGCAAGGGAAATCATACCTATCATCATTTTGACGGAATTGCATTGGAAACACAGTTCTTCCCGGATGCAATCAATCATCCGGAATTTGTGCAGCCTGTAATTAAGGCAGGTGAAGCATTTAATACCTGCACCGTTTACCATTTCTACACCGTAGAGTAAGAGATTCAGTAAAGAGAGTTTTAAGATGAAAGATAATCAGTTTTTTGCCATGATGTCTCGTATGAAATATATCAATCGATGGGCACTCATGCGGAATACCTACACCGAAAATATATGCGAGCATAGTCTGAATGTGGCTATGATTGCACATGGACTTGGTGTAATTAATAATGTATATTTTGGCGGAAATTTAAATGCAGACCGTTTGGCACTGATGGGAATGTATCATGATGCTACGGAGATTATTACCGGTGATATGCCAACTCCGGTAAAATATTACAACCCACTGATTCGTAGTGCGTATAAGGAAGTTGAGAGCAATGCGAAACGGGAACTGTTAAGTGGTATGCCGGCGGAAATGCGAGCATCCTATGAACCACTTTTACAGGATACCGAGGAAGAGGCGGTTTTGTGGCTGTATGTAAAGGCTGCGGACAAGCTTTCTGCTTACATTAAATGCTTAGAAGAAGAACGTATGGGAAATTTGGATTTTGCAAAGGCAACCGAATCGACCCGTAAGGCAATTGAGGCAATGCAACTGCCCGAAGCCAATTACTTTTTGGAGAAGTTTATTCCTGCTTACTTTATGACCCTGGATGAATCAAAGGATTGATTATGATCGGTAGAGAAGAACAACTGGCTACGCTGCAGAATTACTTGGCGTCAGACCAAAATAATTTTACAATTTTATATGGTCGCCGCGGAATTGGTAAAACGACCTTAATTCAGGAGTTTATCAAAGGGAAAAATTATGCATATTTCGAGGCCGGTTCTGCTGCGGACTTTGAGCAGATTCGTTGTATGGCAAGATGCCTGAAGGTAGAGGATGCAGAGGATTATGATATGATTCTTGCTACTCTTTACCAGCGCGGTGTTCGTTTGTTTATTCTGGAGGAATTTCAAAATCTGGTGAAGGCAGATCCTGGCTTTATGAGCTCGGTTGTCTATTTTTTGAAGAATACCCCAGAAAAGATTATGGTGATTTGTACCTGTTCATCCATATCCTGGGTAGAAAATTCCATGGTTAAGGCCATTGGCTCGGCTGCTTTTTCGATTAATGCCTTTATAAAATTAAAAGAATTAAGCTATGTGGATATGGTTAGTATGTTCCCGCAGTGCGATGCGGCTACTATATTAACAATTTATGCGGTAACCGGTGGTGTTCCTGCCTATGCTTCTTTATGGAACCCAGGTTTGTCTGACAAACAGAATATTTCCAATATGTTTTTGGGCTATCGCAGTCCTTTGTGCAGGGAAGCGGACAATTATCTGAATGAGGAATTTCGTGAGATCGCTGTTTATAACACAATATTACATTGCCTTGCGGATGGCAAAAATAAACTGAATGATATTCATGAATATACAGGCTACGGGCGCGATAAAATCAGTGTATATTTAAAAAATCTGATGGAGCGTGAAATCGTAGAAAAGGTATTTTCTTATGATGCTGCAGGCAATGAAAATACCCGAAAGGGCCTTTATCGCATTCGTGAAGGCTTTATGAAATTCTGGTATGGATATGTATATCCAACAAGCGGTTGCATGATGCTAACCACACCGGAAGAATTCTTTGAAATGTTTATTGAGAATACATTTTCAGCATGTAAGCTGGATGCATTTATTCAGGTTGCAGGCGAATTTTTAGAAATAATGGAGTCGATGGGGCGTTTGCCTTTTGCCTGTGAAAAGAAGGGCGGCTGGTATGGCAAAAAAGGTGATTTGCATCTGATCTTTGAAAGCGAAGCAGGTGATCTTTTAGTGGGCAATGTTTTCGTAAAGGATACACCGATCGAACTCGCTGATTATGAGAAGATGCAGGAGACTGTATCACAAATGGGTGCGAATTGTCAGCACTATTATATGTTTTCTATTAGTGGATTTTCTAAGGAATTGCAAGCATTGCAGTCAGAAAATTTGGTATTGGTAGATATTAAGGATCTGTAATAGTAGGGAGTTTTTTTACTATATGGGTAAAGCTTTATTTATCGCGGAGAAGCCAAGTGTTGCTCAGGAATTTATGAAGGCACTGGGGCAAAATCCGTCTAAAAAGGATGGCTATGCAGAGTCGGAACATGCGGTATTTACCTGGTGCGTGGGGCATTTGGTTTCCATGAGTTATCCGGAGGCTTATGATGAAGCACTGAAGCTTTGGAAGATGGAAACCATTCCGTTTATTCCAAAGGAGTGGAAGTACGAAGTTATTCCGAGCGTGGCCAAACAATTTAAAATAGTTGCAGGGTTATTAAACCGCGATGATGTTGATAGAATCTATGTTTGTACCGACTCCGGACGTGAAGGAGAGTATATCTACCGTCTGGTGGAGCAGATGGCTCAGGTTAAGGGTAAGGTTAGAAAACGCGTATGGATTGATTCTCAGACAGAGGAAGAGATTAAGCGTGGTGTACGGGAAGCAAAGGACCTTTCTGAATATGACAGTCTGTCGGATGCGGCTTATCTTCGAGCTAAGGAAGATTATTTGATGGGAATCAATTTTTCCCGCGTAATGACATTAAAGTATGGATTCACGTTAGGCAGTTGCCTGGGCGGCCCAAAGAAAAGCCGTTCTGTTGCCGTTGGGCGCGTTATGACCTGCGTCCTGGGAATGATTGTACGTCGTGAGATGGAAATTCGTAAGTTTGTTAAGACGCCTTTTTATCGTGTATTGGCAGACCTTGGTTTGTCCGAGGGTATGAAGGATTTTGAGGCGGAATGGAAATGCGTGGAAGGCTCGGATTATTTTGCCTCTCCGTATTTGTATAAAGATAATGGCTTTAAAGATGAAGAACATGCAAAGGAATTAATTGCAAAATTATCGACTGAGCCTCCTGTAAATATGCTTGTGGAAAGCATAGAACGAAAGACTGAGAATAAAGCGGCACCATTACTGTATAATCTCGCGGAGCTTCAAAATGACTGCTCCAAGTTCTTTAAACTAAGCCCGGATGAAACTCTGCGCCATGTA
>JAZUHV010000108.1:0-2313 GCA_045641925.1 Butyrivibrio sp. | reverse complement strand
TCACTTGATGTGTGAAAATAGCAACAAAATTTTAGTACTATTTTCACATCTCATCGTCAATTGCATAAAAAAAGCGGGGCTATGCCCCACTTTTTTAACAAAGTTGTTCATATGTTACGCCATATTTTCTCGCAATATCCTCAGCGTAGGACTTTCCTTCCGGCGGTGCAACCACCACCTTATAGGACCGGTTTCCTCCGTCCGATGCAACAACAAGGGATTTGGCCTCTACGCCACGTTCAGACACCTCAGCGGTTAATTCCTCCACATCGTAAGCAAGCTTATGCATATGCGTATTATAGAGTGTTCTTGCTGCCTTTTTAAGAATTGCACGCACCGAATCTCTGGCAATGTAATAGCCTTCCTCAAACGAAGTCGTGGAGAAGGTCTCGTTTAAAAGCAGCAAACTGTCTTCCGTCGCTTCTAAGTACAATTCGCGGAAGCGCTTGCATTCTTCACCCAATCGACCCAAATCCATTGTCTGGTCCTCATCCGCAGGAAAATGCGTATACACAGCATCTGCCGGGGCAAAGGTAAATGCCTCGCCAGGGATATATATGCCACCCTGCGCCAGAACAAAAAGCTGCCCAATGGCCTGCGTAATCGTAGTCTTACCGCCACGATTGGCACCGGTCAGAATATACACCTTCGTCTTCGCATCATAGTCCAAATCATTGGCCACAATTTCGGATGCCATATCCTTATGCAAATCCGCGAGCTTAATATTATAAACTCCCCGCGCATGCATTTCCCTATGCTCACAGCCTGCAGTATCGCAGACTGCTGCCTTTGAGAAAACATATCCCTGATTCATCAAATTTTCAATATATTCCGCAAATCGAATGTAATACATGAATTCCGGAATCAGGTCCGTCATATCCGTAATCGTAATAGAAACATACTTATTTAACGTTGCGCGAAGCCCCTTTACCGTTCCGGAAAGCATATGGTTCACAATGCGGTCCATGTATCGGGTGACTTCCCTGCCCTGGTCAAGCTCTGGCATATTTACAACGCCGGAAGTCGCTAATAAGGGATTACTCATGGCCATCTTTGTGCGCGCCATTTGCTCAACAAATCCGCCCACAGAATTTGAATCCGTTTCCGAAAAAGGTCGGAATTTCAACGGGCGCTTGTCTGGCGCATTAACATCGCCTTCATATAACAAATCCTTTGAGCCAATATGCTCACAAAAATTGCTGATGACACCGGACTTGGTGTAGTATTTGTTATTCACTGAAACAATACCAATTCCATTCGCCTCAAAGCGGCTGTCCAGATTAATTCCCACGGTGACGCTTTTGATTTCGGAGGTTTCCACACGAATCGCTTCAATATCCTTCTTTAAGGCCTCAAATCCATTGTCTTTATAGATTTCCTCTACGTATGCATACAAACCACGTAATCCGGCCGATTTAAGCTCCACAGACGACAAACAGGCAAATAATGCCTCCACACAATCGATGTAATCCTTGATTTCGTCCAACCGATGGAACAAATCCCACACACTTGCGCCCTCGTCATACTCCCGCGCAAAGCTCCCATAATCATGCAGAAAGTTGATGCGCCCAAGAATGTCCATCATATCATCCCGCATCTTCTTATGTGTATAAATATCCTCAAACACATCGATGCGGTACTGCGATACCAGCGGATTGGCAGACATCTTGGAAAGAACCTTCAGAATAACATTCTGTTCCACTTCCTTGGTCGTCAGCTGTTTCACAATCGAATCAATGCCCAGATCATGCAATGTTACAGGATTTAAAGCTTTGTAATTATCTACCCCTTCCGGATAAATGATGCTGTATTTTTTTCTCATGTAAATTTTTTCCTTCTCTTAAGCGGTCCGATACATCCTTACATATCCAAATTGGATCGTAAAAATGAAACAAGTACAATTGTGCCGATGATAATCAACAGGGTTATCCAAACTGCGAGGCATATCCAACCAATAGGATATGTCTTCTTTGGCGGTGTAGGTTTCACTGGATCAACCCTTTTAGGGCTGGTGTGCTGAATCGTTTTTTCCGCCATCGACCTTCTTATGCTCAACGGGTCCTCCCCACATAGAATCTTTTGGTAAAATGAAGCAATCCATTCCGTATCTTTACTGTCAAATTCAATATTTCCCTCATGAACGAACTGGTTTCTTTTCCATCTGAGTTCTTTTAGCTTTTTATGTGTATTATCCCACGATGCAATTCCTTTACGCATTGTATAGGGTGTAGTTTCCATGTCCTCTATATATTTTGAGATTCCATGATTTGTCCTATAAATGTCATTACAAATTTTTTCTAAATGTATATATTC
>JAZUHV010000107.1:0-10049 GCA_045641925.1 Butyrivibrio sp. | reverse complement strand
ATCCTGCTGGGTTGAAGTACTCAAGCTTTAATAAAAGCTTAGCCTCTAACCCAAACTTCTTCTCCAAATTGGTTGCCTCTAAAAGTGGTGTCTTACCAATCAGTTCTGTTGCACTCTTATAAATCTTTCCCATATTTTTTGTCCTCCAAATTCTTTTTATCTAATTCCTTGTTTTCCTACTTGTTTGATAGGATTTATCTGATGAACATAATATAACGCTCCTCTAGACAAATGTCAACACTTAATTTAAAAAATTTTTTTATCTTTTTGGGAAATAAAAACGCCCCCGCAAAATCTGCGAGGGCATTGCCGTCATTATATAAAGTACTGGCCGTTCTTTTCACTCTGCCAGTCTACCAAATCCTGCAAAGTGATGTGATCCACCACACCATTGATTGCATCATTCAGTTTTCGATAAACAATAACGGTGACACATTGCTCTTCTCTTTCGCAGGGTGCATCGTCCTCAACACAGGCAACCGGTGCAAGACTTCCTTCCGTTAATCGAAGGATCATTCCCACAGTATACTCCTGCGGTGCTTTGCGCAATTGGTATCCGCCCTGCGCACCCCGAATACTTTGAACATAACCTGCCTTATTTAAGACGGATATAATCTGTTCCAAATATTTATCGGAAATATTCTGACGCTTCGCTACATCCTTTAAGCTGATTGGATTTCCTGTATTATTGGCTGCCAAATCAAGCATTAATCGTAATGCATACCTGCCTTTTGTGGATATCCTCATAACTAACCCTCCTTAATACCCTAAATTCCTAGTAATTCAGTATATATTCATTTTTGATACTTGTCAACGTCCCCTATCATCGTAAAAATGGCAAAAAGAAAAGAGCGTATGAAAAAATTCATACGCTCTCTAAATAATTTCTCAATTAAAATCTCAAGTAATCCAGAGGATTTACCAAATATCCATTATAAATCATGGAAACGTGTAAGTGTGCACCCGTAACCCTTCCAGTCGCTCCGGAGTAGGCTACTACCTGGCCCTGATTTACCCATTGTCCGTAGTAAACAGGAATGGAACTCAGATGCGCATAACGGGTAACCATACCATTGTTATGTTTGATTTCAACAACATATCCAAGGCCGCCCATCCAGCCAGCGTAACAAACGGTTCCGGCAGCATCTGCCTTAACTGCAGTTCCTGATGGAACGAAGATGTCAACACCAGTGTGTGGTGAACCAAACGTTGTCTGACCAAACCACTGAGTGATGTAAGTACTGTAAACCGGCCAGATATAGGTTGGTGGAATCAATGTACCACGCTCAATAATGGTGGTAGTTGCTTCCTGTGTAATCTTTTCATTAATAATTTCGCGACCCTGCTCAACACCATTGACATAGGTTATTAATGCAACAACCGCTCTGGTACCCTTACTACCCTGCTGAACAACACGCTCAACACCGGCATAAAGGCTATTATTATCTACATACTGAACAGGACCTGAGTATAACTCATCGTAAGCCTTTTCTTCTACAATCTTGACAGAGATTTCAGAAGCAGGAACTGTGATGGTCAATACATCGCCCGCGTAGATAACTGACTGATCGTTCAGACCTTCATTCATTGCATAAAGCTCTGCTAAGGAAAGTCCGCACTTATTTGCAATCGCAGAGAGACAATCGCCGCTAACAACGATATATGTTCCTCTCTCGGCATGCTCCTTTGTTAATAACTCATAAGCTTCTTCAACGCTAATCACACTATCAGCATCGCTCTTGGTCCCAATTACTTCGATATTCTCTACGAAGCCAACCTGTAATACACCTTCCGTATAAACCGGTTCTGCGTCCTTCTGATCTTCTGACTCAGTACCATTTGCAGGTGCGAGTACCTGTGCAGCCTCGTTTACGGTCTTATCTGCAGATACAAAATTTGGCTTATATGAAGTATAAATACTATTATCACCCTGAACCAGCTCTACAGAGAAGGTGTCAGTTTCAATGTACTTATCCTTAACCATTTCCAGCAAGGTTTCAATCTCATCCAAAGAAGCTAAAGTAACCGTGAAATCACCGATACGAGCGGTGTATGCCATTTCCGCATCATTGGTATCTACCACATCCGCCTTCAGTGCCGTGTAAATCTTGTTACTTAATGCGTTCTGTGTCAAAACCTCATCCTTGTAAATTACCTCGGTAACTTCAAGATTAGATTCAACCAACGATAAACCAGATCCTTCATTACTCAACTTGGTTCTTGCATCTAACAATGCCTGATTTGCTTCCGCTGCATCATTTACATAACCAATGGTTTCGCCATTTAAAGCAACCTGATATCTGGTGTAATCCAAAGTAACGGTCGTATCACCTGCCGCAAGTTTCTTGGCAAAAGGTACGGCTACAATTAAAAACAAAACTGCAATTACTGCTGTCTTCGCATAAGCTGTATAAAGTTTTCTATGCTTTTTGAAGATTCGCATCCATCCTCCGATTTCAGGCTCTTTTTTTCCCGAATTTCGCCTGAAAACCATCTCATCCAACCAATTTGTTACAGCCCGAAACAATTTGTAACATTTCTGTAACAAATGCATTGTACCAAATGTACAAATATTTGTAAAGTTTTCTTCAAACTTTTGTAATAAGCCTTTAGTCCTAGATAATGGCTCATTATAACCCTAAAATTGTGAAAATCAACCTTTTTTATAAAAAAATCACGATTTTTTCACAGAATACCCAAATTTTCCAACCAATTCTCCAAGAGAAAAGTACTCTCCATGAGAATAGGCCACCAAATCAGCACTTGCCAAATCCAAGCGTCCCTGCGCATCCAAATACTTCTCATCCACAGTCACGCCAACCACTTCTGCCAGGATTAAATCATGGCTACCTAATGGCTTTACCTCTGTCACCTTGCACTCCAAATTGATTGGGCTTTCGGCAATTCCAACTGCACCAATATGCTGTGACGGAAGCGGTGTCAAATTCATTTCCTTAAACTTGTCCACGTCTCTTCCGGAACGTACTCCGCAAAAATCTGTCGCAAAAGTAAGGTCACGATTTACCAAATTCATAACGAACTCGCCAGTCTGTGTAATTATATCATGAGAGTATCTTTCCGGACGTACACTGATGGATACCATAACCGGATCCGAGCAGATCGTTCCCGCCCAGGCAATTGTAACAATGTTAGGTGTTTCATTTGGGCGGTTACAGCTAATCATAACAACCGGCACCGGCGCCAATAAATTGCCCGGCTTCCAATATTGTTTACCCATTCTGCTACCTCTTTCTTCTTATAAGTAATTACTGTGCGATTGCCTTCATCAATTCCGGCACCACCTGCTTCTTTCTGGACACAACGCCCGGAAGCATATAAGTGTCCTCGGTTTCATGCAGATTAAATGCCTCGGCAATCAACTCTTTTGCGCCATCCCCCACGCAGAGGATTTCGGTTCCTGGAAGAACCATATCGGTTAACATGAAGAATAACATATCCACGCCAAGCGTTTTGTACTGTTCCTTCATGTAGGTAAAAATCTTTTTCTTTACAGAAGCAAGTTCATCTGCATCGATGCAAGACACCTGCCCAATTCCAAAGGTAACCTCACCGAAGGAGAATCGCTTATAATCCCCGGTGAACAATTCCTTTGCACTCTTTTCGCTTAAATTGCTTCCCGCGAAGAACATCTCGTGTGCATACTTCTCTAAGTCAATTCCAGCAAGCTTTGCCAGATTTTCACACGCTTCACGGTCCTGCCCCGTACAGGTTGGTGAACGGAACAATAATGTATCTGAAATGATAGCGGAGCACATCAGTGCGGCCACTGTCGGTTCAATTTCAATGTTATTGTCTTTATATAAATGATAAATGATGGTAGAGGTGCAACCAACCGGCTGATTATGAAAAAATACCGGTGAAATGGTTTCCACACCACCCAGTCTATGATGATCAATAATTTCCAAAATCATTGCATCATTGATTCCCGAAACAGCTTGTTTTACTTCGTTGTGGTCCACAAGAATTACTTTCTTTCTCTGTGCACCAAGCAGGCTTCTGCGGGAAATGGTTCCCATATAATTGCCATGCTTATCAAGCACTGGGAAATCACGATGACGCAGTTCTGTCATAACTTTTTTTACTTCGTCGATGTACTGATCTATGCGGAAGGTCACCAAACTGTCCTTCTTCATCACATACTCCACCGGAATGCTCTGATAAATCAGACGGGATACCATAAACGCATCATGCGGAGAACTGATAATCGTACATCCATATTCCTGTGCCAATCGGGAAATCGTAATGGATACCGGTGCTTTTTCACAAATCACCAGGCAGCCCGCGCCCATTTCAATAGCACATAACTGTGCTTCATAGCGATTACCAAGAATGACAATATCGCCCGTCTCGATGCTCTCCTCTAAGATGTCCGGAGTCGCAACCGCTGTCAGCACTTTTCCACTTACCACAGCCCGTTTTTCACTGACACAAACCAAACGGCCATCCAGTGTTTCTGCAATCTGCTTATAAGTGGTACGAGATTCCTCCAAAATGTGGGGATCATAAACATCCATATAGGACATCGCCACATCTGTGGTAGTAATGATTCCTTCCAGTTTTTTATTCTTAATAACCGGAAGGGTTCCGACCTTTGCATCACGCATTAAATTCCAGGCCTGCTTGATGGAAGCTGTGGCTTTAATGGTCTGGGTCGGACGGATTTCCAAATCGGAAACCTGCGGGCGTAAATCCTGCAGCATAGTTGGAACAGGCACGCCACACTTCTTTAATACATACTGAGTTTCCTCATTTAAATGGCCCGCACGATAAGGAGTGTACTGACAGGTTGGATCTATTTTATTTTTTAAATTCGCATACGCAATGGCGGAGCAGATGGAATCTGTATCCGGATTGCGATGTCCAACAACATACACTTCCTTCATATCGTGCGGTCCTTTCAATTATTTTTGCCTAGCCAAATCTCCTATTACATAGGAAGGGTAAAGAAGAAGGCAGGGTATTTTGGCAATGCAACGAATAACCAGTTGAAGATGTAGTTTGCTACATATAAACCAGCCACACCGATTGCCAATGTCAGTAAATAGCTCTTCATGTCAGCGAATACCTTCTTCAGGTTCATCAAACCAACAATCAAAGTGTACAAACCAACAACGTTTCCTACAATAGTAAGAGCAAGAGCAAGCACATTATGTCTGTTCAGGTTCACATGACCCAATGATGCTCTAAAGATGATTGAATTCAAATCATACAATGCATTTCCAAGGAAGGCTACTACAGTAGCTGCTAATAAGCCAATTCCGCAAGCTGCGCAGAAGGCCATAAGCTTCTGAATATTCAATGGCTTCTTAATAAAGAGCTTGTTAACCAAAGCATATAAGCCAAATACAGTTGCAGACATTACCGCAAAGTACACAATCGGAAGGAAGAAGCCTCCAAAGAATGCGCCTACACCGCCAAACACAGCCAAAGAGGTGATACGATTAACACCTACATAAATTCCTTCAAGGAAATGAATAAGTACATAAGCAACACCCACAATGCCAAGAACAACTGCAGAATCTGCAATTGTTGCATTCTCAAAGAACTCAGCAGGAGCAGTTAATGGCTTCTTAAAGGTATTCAGGAAGAACTGTGCAAAGTTCTTGAAAGCCTGACCAATTGCAGAAGGCTTTGCTTCTGTAGTCTCGCCAGTTGCTGCAGCATTTGCATCCGCAGTTGCACCTGTATAAGTTCCGCCGGCATAAGTTGCTCCAGCATAGGCAGCGCCCGCAGCTGCAGCACCAGCATAAGCAGCACCATTGTTTGCAGCCATATTCTGATTATAATTTGGAATAGTACCTGCCATTCTCGCATTCTCATCAGCACAGAGAAGGTTCATAGCCTTACAAAGTCTCCAGGTAAAGAGCCATGCACCCACACTGTAAATAACGGATAATAAAATATCAAATAACCAAAATTCACGTGCTGAAAAACTATAATTAATGCCTCTTTCCTTTAATGCATAGCCAATCTTATTACAGGTCTTATGCATCCATACAATTCTCCAAATTCCCATTGTCGGAACAAAAACGACTGGAATATAACTTCTCATAGGTGGCAGCGAAGGAACTAATTTATTTAAATCTCTACCAATTCTATAGTAGGTGATAATGTCATAAATACCAAAGGTAACAATGGAAAGGAGCATTATCTTAACCATACTTCTATTTGTAGCATATTTCTGATTCATTATTAAATGCCCTCCTCATTAAAATGGTAATGTATTAAACCAAGTGTTAATACCCATAAACAGGCATAACAACCAGCTTACCAAGGTAAGAATTGCAACAGCAATCGCCAATGTCAATAACAGTTTCTTACGATCTTCAATCTCTTTATTCAGAATGTTCAGGCCCTGTAACAAGGTCAACAAACCACAAAGAATCGTAACAATGTTAAATGGTACACCAATTCCGCCAACAGGAGCTGGAATCCAGCCAATTGCACGAACCGCAATGGATAAAACACAGGCTGCTGCAAGTGGTAAAACAGTAGCTCCACAAAGTGCAAATGTCTTTCGAAGATCTGTCTTTCTCTTTAATAACACGGCATCTACCAGGAAGGTAATACCAACCACTGCACCGCACATCAAAGCAATGTACAGAATTGGATAGAAAATACCAGTAATTACATGATATGGAGTAAAATGTGTGGTTGAAATTGGATAAGAAACTGCTTCACCTTTCACAAAAATCCCAAAAATCTCTCCTGCATCATATCCTTCTGCGGACAATTTAGCAGTTGATTCCAACATCTTAATGAGCATTGGAATCACTCTGGAGAGCATGTATACAAGTGCTAAAGCACCTACCATAATACCCGCGGTAATGATAGAAGCCTTCTCATAAAACTCCTCAGAAGCCTTAATAGGATTCTTAATTGTGCCCTTTACCAAATCAATAATTGGTGCGAATACATTCCCATCCGCTGTGTTCGATGCTGAACCTGCATTTCCTGTGGACTGCTGATTCTGTACCGGTGTCTCAACCGGAGCATATGTTGGCTGTGGTGCCGGAGCTGGAGTTGGAGTTGGAGCCGCATACGGATTTGCAACCTTAACTGGTTCTGCAGCAGGAGCCTGCGCGGTAGCACGGCAGTTACATACTTCACCATCTTCAAGCTTTTTGCCACAATACTTACAAAATGCCATCTTAAATCCTCCTTTTCTATTTAGCCACTTTCCCGTGGCATACCATGATAAGTATACCACCAACACTTGCATGTAGCAAGACAAAGAGCCTGACGATTCGGGAGGGTTCGTCAGGCTCTTTATGATTTATTGGGTTGAATGGGATAGTGTACTAGTTAAAGATTGCAATCCAGTAAAGATATCCGTCAGCATCTGCTGCGATACCAATACCAACCTTGGAGTATTTGCCGTTAAGCAATAATGCATTATGTGCAGCGGAATTCTTCCATCCATCCAGAGTGGAAGCCGCATCGCCAAAGTATCTTGCATAGTTCTCACCAAAATTACCACTGATGCCATATTCTGCAGCAATTGAGCTGGCCTTCTCGTAGTTTGGTCGAATATGTCTCTTTGCATCGCCCTCATAAGCGGTCATGTTCCAGTTTGCGTATGCACTCTCTGCAGCACGCTCACCAGCCGCATCTGTCAAGTTATCATTCAACTTAACAGCGCTGAGGCCATTTGCTTTTCTATACTTATTGATTAAGTCAACCAATTCCTTAATCTGAGCAGAGTAGGTAGCCTTGTTTGCTGCAGCTGCCTTCTTAGCCTCAGAAGAGGATAAGGTCTTAACCTTCAATGAAGACTTTGCTTCGTCCAAGGTTGCAAAAGAATATGTATTTACTCCATCCTTATAAACTACATTGGTGTAGGTTACAGCAGGCTTATTTGCCTCGGTAGGAGGTGCTACTTCAGCCTTTGTTGCTGCCTCAGTTGCTGCTGGAGCCTGAGTAGGTGCCTGTGTTGGAGCCTGAGTAGGTGCCTGTGTCGGAGCCTGAGTAGGTGCTTCGGTTGGAGCTGGTGTTGGTGCTTCGGTGGCTGCCTCTGTTGGCGCAGCAGTAGTAGCCTCGGTCGGAGCCTCTGTTTCTTCTGTAGCTGCTTCGGTCGTTGCCTCTTGTTCCGTCGTCGCCTCTTCTGTTATAATTGCCGCCCCGGTTGTTGCCTGTTCGGTTACCTCCTGAGTCGGTGCAACATAAGATCCCAATTCATCAGCAATCTTGCTAGCGCCATCATAATCGGTAGGTGCATCTGTTTCACCAGCCTCATAAGTGGACACAACAGCCTGATAGCCTACATTGGTAGCGGTTGCTCTATTGGTCATAAAATGAACACCAGTAATAACCGTTCCGGCTAAGACAATTGAAATACCTGCAATTTTAAGTCCTTTTTTCATACTTATCAGCCTCCCTAGCTGTTATAAACAAAAAAATAGCATCCTTCTTTTACCGGATGCTTCAATACAAATCAAACGATTCGGCAACCGGCTGCCAACCACTTTTGTGGTAAAGGCCCTTGGCTTTGCGTCCCTATCTTTCAACAGGTTTGCTAAATATACTATTCAACCTATTTACAATATAACACACTCTATCAGGAATGCAAGTACTTATTCGCAAAAAGTTGAAAAAATTTTAACAATCCACAAGGGCGGTGGGTTCCGCCCCGTGAATTGATCATTTCCTTACAGTGCAGCTTTGATATTCTTTACGATACCTTCTGCATCTAATTCATACTTATGAAGAAGTTCCTTTGCAGGACCAGATTCGCCAAATACATCGCGAACGCCGATGCGGGTTACCTTTACAGGGCACTCTTGTGCAACTGCCTCTGCAACCGCACTACCAAGTCCACCGATGATGGAGTGCTCTTCTACTGTGAAGATTCTGCCAGTTTCCTTTGCAGCCTTCACAACCAGTTCATTGTCGAGTGGCTTAATGGTATGAATGTTAATTACGCGAGCATCGATGCCTTCCGCTGCCAAAGTCTTTGCAGCCTCCAAAGCTTCGCATACGCAAAGACCGGTTGCAATGATGGTTAAATCCTTACCAGGTCTTAACTCAACACCCTTACCAATTTCAAACTTGTAGGTGGCTTCATCATTGATTACAGGCACTGCCAAACGGCCGAATCTCATGTAAACAGGTCCAACATATTCATAAGCTGCATGTACTGCTGCACGAGCTTCTACGTCATCGCATGGGTTGATGACTACCATGCCAGGGATTTCTCTCATCAATGCAAGGTCTTCATTACACTGATGGGTAGCACCATCTTCACCTACGGAGATACCTGCGTGAGTAGCACCAATCTTTACATTCAGATGTGGGTAACCAATAGAGTTACGCACCTGTTCAAATGCACGGCCTGCTGCAAACATTGCAAAGGTACTTGCAAATGGTACATAGCCTGCAGTACTCATACCTGCTGCAATGCCCATCATGTTAGACTCTGCGATACCACAGTCAATATGTCTTTCTGGAAATGCCTTCTTAAATACTGCAGTCTTCGTAGCTGCTGCCAAGTCCGCATCCAAAACAACTAAATTATCATGTTCCTTACCGATTTCAACTAACGCATTACCGTAGCTGTCTCTTGTTGCAATCTTATCACCTAACATAATGCGTCACCTGCCTTCTTTAAATCTTCCATTGCAATTGCATACTCCTCATCGTTTGGAGCCTTACCATGCCAGCCTACATTATTTTCCATGAAGGATACGCCCTTGCCCTTAATGGTGTGTGCGATGATTGCGGTAGGCATACCCTTGGTAGCCTTTGCTTCCTTCATAGCAGCATCGATTTCATCAAAATCATTACCATTAATATTAATTACATGGAAACCAAATGCCTCAAACTTCTGGTCGATTGGATATGGAGAACATACCTCATCTACAGAGCCATCGATCTGAAGATTGTTATTATCTACAATAACAACTAAGTTATCCAGTTTCTTGAAGCCTGCGAACATTGCAGCTTCCCAAATCTGGCCTTCCTGAATTTCGCCATCACCAGTCAGGCAGTAGGTTCTGTATTCCTTACCGGAAAGCTTGGCAGCAAGTGCC
>JAZUHV010000106.1:0-11964 GCA_045641925.1 Butyrivibrio sp. | reverse complement strand
CTTACTTAAATCGTAAACAATATCCTTAAAGTATGCCAGTTCTCTAACCGGCCGTTGAAGGAGTTCCATAACTGCTCCTTTATAGATGCCTGCCTACTGTGGCAGCTTAGACAAATCAATCGTAATCGCAGGTCGAATGCCATAGCTGACACATGCGCCTATGAATCGATCGGTGAAAACCAATACATCTCTGTAATCGGCAGATGCAACTGTTCCAATATTGGCGGACTCAAATCCACCCTCAAATTCCGGATTGTCCGGAAATTCTTTTCCAATACGAAAATCTAGGCCAGGATCTCTTAACCACCAGTCATAGGTATCAGTTCGATAGTCCTCTAAAATACCTCTAACGCTTGTTTCATCCTGATCCAGAGCCTTCTCGGTCGGTTTTCCATATGCAGAAATACCTGCATCCTCAAACCACTTCATTTCCTCGACACTTAACAAAAAGACCGCTTCTTCGGAAGTTACCATGCCCTCCGCATCCGTCTCGGAAAGCTTATTTCCCTTGGTTCTTCTGGTCGTTGAAACCAATAATGCTTTCTCTTCCTCCGTAAAGCCATGTAAGAAGCCCGGTTCCTCACTATACGCGTTCTGGTGCAGCACACTGGCCTGCTTGGTTGGTGCCTGATCCGGATAGGAAACCTTTTCCGCATCAGAATTTAACCAGGTACGAATGTTGGACTTGCCCCATTCATTGTTTCCACGAATCTGAACCAGTAATTCCTGGTCGGTAACCCAGGTATTTTCATAGCCCCAATAGTCCACTCCGTCTAAATTATTATGCGTACCACATTCGGCAGAATCAAAGGCCTTGATTGTTAAGATATCGGCCGCAATAAATACACCGGTGCCATCCTCATTCACATGAATCAGTCTCCAGGTAATTGGATCCTCCAAATATGTTCCCAGTTCAATGCTGGCACCCAGCTTGTATTCCGTAGCCGGAGCCTCCGTTGAAGCATTTGCTGAGGTATCTTCTGTAGCCTCCGCCGTGGTATCCGCATCACTCGTTGGCGTGTTTTGTACGATTGGCACGGTCTCGGAAGGTGTCTCTGGTGTCTTTTCCTTTCCAAGCTTTTGGGACAAAAGGATGCCTGCTACAACGATACCGGCAAGCAATACTGCACCGATTCCGATGAGGACTCCCATTTTCCCTTTCTTTTTGGTACTCGTTTTCTCTGGTTCCGGCTCTGTGATAATCGGCTTCGCCCCAGTCGTATTTCCAGTTATGGAACGAAGTCCATTTAACAACAGTTCATCACGATTATCACTATTACGAAGCCACTGGTTGGTCATCAGAAAATATGCCATAGAGTCACTTAATTGCACCTCTTCATAGGCATAAACGATAATTGGGACATTATGTCCTACTGCACGTTCCACCTCACGCAATACATGTGGTGAATCATTTGCAGCCTGAGACAAAACCAATACGACTACCTTAGCATGGTCGATTGCCTTTACAATTTCGGATGCATATTCCGCACCCGCAGGAATATCCCGTTCCGCAACGAACGCACTAATTCCATTCTGTTCTATCATCGCACAGAGGCTTCTCGCCGTATCAATCTGCTTCGATGCATACGAAATAAATACTTCTTTCATTTTTCCATACCCTTTTCAAACGAATTATGAATTATAGCGGTTCATTGCCGCATCCAAACCATCCGTTAAAATGGTTTCTACCGCATCGCAGGCCACATTTACACGCACACCAACCACTTCTTCCTCCGCATGGGAAAATCTTCCGAGCACGTGGTCCGCTAAGTCGATATCCCTTGGACGGTCACCCACGCCAAATTTTAATCGAGGAAAATTGTCGGAACCAAGGTGTGCAATGATACTCTTAATTCCATTGTGTCCACCGGCAGAGCCCTTCTTACGAATGCGAATCTTACCCGGGTCCAAGTCAATATCGTCAAATAAAATCAAGATGTCCTCTGGCGCAATCTTATAAAAATCCGCCACTGCGCGCACGCACTCACCGGAAAGGTTCATATACGTCTGCGGCTTAACCAAAATTACCTTCTGTCCGGCAATGACTCCCTTTCCCACAAGGCCCTTATGCTTCTTTTCTTCAACATCAATATGGTTTCTGTCTGCCAGTGTATCTAACAGACGAAATCCAATGTTATGGCGGGTCTTATCATATTTTTTCTCGGGATTACCGAGGCCAACAATCATATACATAACAAATCTCCTTGAAGTCCTACAATAGCAAGCCTGACTTTTCTTTACTCTTTTCAATCGCTGCATTCAGCTTCGCAAACGGCTTCTTAAAGAACAGACCAATCAGGGCAAACAATACACCAAAGCCTAATAAAATACCCAAATTAATCCAGTATTCATTGCCATAGAATCCGCCCACACAGCCCTTGAGAGTATTCATAGCATAATGGAACGGCATTAATTTGTAAATAGTCTGAAAGACCTCCGGAAGCACCTCAATCGGGAAGGTACAGCCGGCGCCCGCCACCTGGATTACCATAATAATGACGGCTAATGCCTGACCAATATTTCCAAAGGCCACCGTCAGGCTATACATAATCATAGTAAATACCAGACTCGTTACCATGCACGCTAATAAAAACAGCAATGGATGCATACAATGAATCTGCACAAAGAATAATACACCTAACACGGCAATTACCGTCTGCGCCTGGCCGATGATAAAGAAGGTTATATAACGGCCAAAGAATTCCTGATATGTTTTCACATCCTTCACATCCGGAAGCTTAACAACCTTTACATGCACCAGGGCTACCATAATCAGTGCGCCCACCCATAAAGCCAAAACGGTGTAGAAAGGTGCCATTGCGGAGCCATATCCTTTGATTTCATACAGCGTCACCGTATTCATTTCCACCGGCGAGGTCACATATTTTGCAATCGATGCAGGGTCCTTGGTTAATAGTTCAAGAATATGCTCATAGTCCGCATCACCGGAGATAACCTCTAGGGCTCCCGCAATTTTCGAGAGTGTTCCCTGTACATCGCGCACCATCTCTTTGGTATCCTGCAAATTCAGGGTTGCCTGATTTAGTACTTCCTGATAGTTCCCCATTGCATACTCAATACCGGACAGCTCATCGTCCAGACCGGACAGAATTTTCTGAGTGGAAATCAGTGCATTCTCAACACGCAAAACACCATTATTTATATCCGGCGCAATGGTACCATTCATGGTACTCTGTAAAGTTTTTATCGCCTTTGTGCAAAGCTTTAACTGCGCTGAAATATCCTTACGAAGCTGATTCAGATTTATTTCCGCTGCTTCAGAATCCAATATCAATTGCTCCAAATCCGCCGATATGGTCTCCAGACTCTGCTTTGCCTCTATAAACTCCTTGGAATTTTTGATTGTCTGCAGATTCCCGGACGGATCCAGTGCATTTAACAATGTATCATCGTCCCAATTTATGGACTCCATCGCCGCACGAATCGCCTCCAGGGCCGTCTGTAATTCCTGAATTGCCGCATTCGATGCCAAATCCGCATAGGAATCCATTGTATTCAATGTCGTTTCGATACTCTTAATGGACTCTGCTGCCTGATTAAAGGAATAATTCAGCAAATCCAGCATTGTATTCAGAGATTGCGAACCGGCCAAAACCGTTTCCTGCAATGCGGATAAGGAATCATTGGTACCATCCAGCATCTCCTGAATATCTGGGATGGTATCCTTACCTGCGCCCAGAACTCCTGCCATGGAATCACTCATCAGCGCCAGACTATCAATGGCCAATATATACTGGTCCATCCGGTTATCCAAATCCTTTAGTGTGGAAATCATGCCACCTAAAGAAATGGTATCATTATCCGCCAGGCCTTCCCCTACCGATGTCACGGTTTCGGTCAGTGTGCTGACAAAGGAGGTATTCACGGTCTGTTGAACCGTCTGCTTTACCTTGCCCGTAATCTTTGTTGCAATCGCATTCTTCTTGGAATTTTCATAATATTCAATCGTTGGATTGACAGGGTCCCCGCCAATAAAGCTCAGCATATTCGAAGTAAATTCTGCAGGGATGATAAGCGCTGCATAATAATCACCGCTATATACACCTGCCAGAGTTTCTTCCTTCGATTCACAAAATACCCAGTCAATAGTCGTATTGGCCTTCAGGCCATCCGTAACACTATCCCCCACATTTAAGGACAGGCTGCCGAACGAAAAACCACGGTCCGCAGAGTATACTGCAACCTTCATCTGGCTGGTTGCCGACTCGCCGTATGGATCCCAGTTAGACAAAATGTTAAACCACGCATACAAAGCAGGGATGATGGAAAGACCCATCACAATGACTAACGCCACTACATTGGTTGCCAGACGCTTCGCGTCACATTGAAATATCTTAAAAATATTCTTCATTCGGCATCTTCCTCCTTTTCTTCCTCAGAGGATGTTTCGCCGCGCACCTCATTCATCTGCTCACGGAGTTTGTAATCGGAGTACTCCACATAGATTAAATAGGTTGCCAGCATAAACAGGCTGACAATCCAGAGCACCAAAAAAATTAACTTGGAGCTTCCGGTAATAAACATTAATACAAAGAAGATTACAGGTATAATCCATAGCAAACGAAGACCCACCTTGATTCGACGCTTGTTTTGAGCGTGAATCTTGGTTTCATAGGAAGTGAGTTTGCTATACATTTCTTCATAATTTTGTTCCATTGAATCATGATTATCTGACATCGCACACACCTCCTATAATATTTCTGTATCTTCCATACGTTTTTCGATGAAATGATTGACCTTAATAAACGGCAAACGAACCCAAAGACCGACCATCAGCGCCGTAATGCAGAACAGCCCGAGCTGCAGCATACAGGTCATGTATTTACTCTCATACATTCCGCCCACGCACTCGCGCATCGCATCGATGGCATATGGGAATGGGAAGAAAATATAAACCTTACGGAAAAACTCCGGCAATGCTTCGATTGGGTAGGTTCCGCCGGAGCCTGCAATCTGCAGCACCATAATGACCACGGCCAATGCCTTTCCAATATCTCCAAAGGAAATCGTCAGAGCGTAGACTATTAACGAGAACGTAAAGCCTGTCATGGAAGCGGCCAGCCAGAAATAAAATGGTGACACACATTGGATCTTCAAAAGGAACAAATCACCCAAGACGATGATTGCCACCTGCACCTGACTCATTAAAAAGAAGATCAGGTAACGTCCAAAAAAGGCCTCATGCGGCTTCACATTCTTCAAATCTTTGGTTCCTGCATGCACCTTCACAACGGACACAAGCACAGTCATGCCCACCCAAATGGCCAATGTGGTATAAAATGGTGCCACACCGGAGCCATAGTTTGCAATTTCATAAATATAATGATTTTCCACCTGCACCGGCTCGGAGAAAAATTCACCGAGGGTCTGTGGGTCGGCAGATAAAAAGCTCATTAAAAGCTCCATCTGCTCCTCACCGCTTAATAATTCCATCATGTCGGTTACTTCGCGGAGTCTTACATAATACTCTTCCAAATAGCCCAGAACCTGATCCATTCCTGAATTTACCGAATCGAAGGCTCCTCCTACCTCAGTAAATATTGCCGCCGTATGCTCCGTTGCAGAAGACAGCGCACGCATAGTCGTCTCCGCAGAAGCCAAATTGCTCTCTATCGAATCAATTACCGCGTTGACATTCGGAATCATCTGATTTTCCAGGGTTTGGCGCAACTCCTTAACAGAATCCTGTGCGCTCTCCACTTCACCGCGCACGGCATCCACACCAAGCTCCGTAAGGGCACCCGCATCCGCACCAATTTCTATTGAACGAGTCAATTCGGCAGCCACCTTTGCCGTTGCAATCCCAGACACTAACCAGTCCGGCGTGTTCAGCTCATTATCCTTATATATTTTATCGATTACATTTCCCAGGCCTTCATAGGTAGCCAGAAGACTGCCTGCATCCTTTTTAATCTTTACCAAATCCGCCTGCAGTTTCTCGGCATCGTCCTCTAGCTTTGCAGCGTCCATAAGGCTTGAAATCTCGCCGAGTGCAGCGTCTATGGTCTTTAAGGAACTGATTAAGGTATCCGAAAAGGTAGCAAACGAAGCCTGCGATTCTGCTATCTCATCATTTGTATCAGCCAAATCACCTGCACCATTTTCCAGTGCATCTGAGGAATCCAGCATGCTTTCTGCAAATCCATCCATCACGCGCTTCATGGCGGAATTCGCTTCCTCAAAGGATTGAATCATCGACTCATACACCTTCAAATGCTCCTCAATATCCTTTAAACCGCCAAGCACCTGGTCCATAATTTCACCATCTTCCAAATTCACGGTAAGTCCATTGGTTTCGGTGAAAATCTGTGTGGCAATTGCCTTAATATACTGCTCATTGATGCTGGTTGTTACACTGCCAACCGCAGTATCCGTAATTTTGGTCGCAACTGCATTCTTCTTGCCATTGACATAATAGGTAATTCTCGGAGTCCCATCGTCCTGCAAAATACCGTTGTACATGCCGTAACTAAATTCCGGTGCAATGACGATGGCTGCATAGTACGCGCCCGATTCAATGCCGGAAACAGCCTCTTCCTCGGTATCCAAAAACACCCAGCCGATGGAGTCCTTCTGGCGCAATGATTCCACAATATCTGCGCCCATATGAATATCCTTACCATCCTTATTCCAGCCCTGATCCAGATTCGCTACAGCGACCTGAATATTACCGGTACTTCCATAAGGATCCCAATTCGAGTAAATATTAAACCAAGCATACAAAGCCGGTAGCAGACAAAGTCCGATTGCTACCACCAGCGCAAACGCATGCGTAAACAATCCTCGCACGTCACGTTTAAAAATTGTTAAGATATTTTTCATAACCTGTGTCCTTTGTTACTCTTGATTTGGATTTAAGGTCCACCTTTTATCATATTCCTTTTTTAACGGAAACGCAAATCTGTGACGCGCTCCGCACAAAAAGAAAGCTCGGGTCTTGTTTTACAAGACCGGGGGTCACACCATTTCATTATACCAATTAATCTTCCTTATACTCTAATTCCAAATCGGAAGTACAGAACTTACACTTGGTAGCCTCAATGTCTACCTCAGACTTACAGAATGGGCAAATCTTGGTGGTAGGTGCTGCAGGAGCTTCCTCAGGCTTTTTCTTAGCCATGTCTCTTGCCTTATTAATTCCCTTAATGATTAAGAATAATGCAAAAGCGGTAATAAGGAAGGTAACTATTGCCTGAATGAATAAACCAAAATTAAAGGTTGGACATGCTTCTGTTACTGCGGCTTCATACTCTGCAACCGTTGCATAAGCCGTAGCATCCACCTTGGATACAATCCATGGTAAATAAACCGTTACCTTTAACATCTCCAAATTCAGGCCTGCAGTGAAAATACTTAAAATAGGGGTTAAGATATAATCAACCAATCCCTTTACAATTGCGGTGAACGCGCCACCAATGATGATACCTACTGCCATGTCAAGGACATTGCCCTTACTGATGAATTCCTTGAATTCGCCAAAAAACTTCTTCATACTGATTCAACCTCTCTTAATTTGTTTCTGCCTCGGGATCATGTCCCAGTTCCTGTAAAACCTATTGTTTCAACCAAACCCATTTATTTAATCGGCAACTGCTTCCGAATTCTCAACCTCTTCTTCAGAAACTTCATCACTTTCTTCATCCTTGAGGATGTAAGCATGTACCGAAACAATACGATTCTTATCACATTCTTCAACCACCAGACGAAGATGTGGAAATTCCACCTCATCTTCCTCTCTTGGCAGACGGCCCAGTTCATGAATAATCAGACCGGAGATGGAGTCAAAATCATCCTCACTGTCTGGATCACGCTCTGGCAAATCGAAGATTTCTTCTAAATCATTCAGTTTAGCGGTACCTGTTAGCATGTACTCTTCGTCAGAAATCTTTGTGATTTCATCGACCTCATCCGCATCATACTCATCACGAATCTCACCGACAAGCTCTTCGAGAATATCTTCCAATGTAACCATACCCACCGTAGAGCCATACTCATCCAAAATGATAGCAAAATTGTGGGAGGTTTTACGAAGCTGCGCCATCAGTTCGGATACTTCCTGGAATTCATACGTATAATATGGCTCTCTCATGATTTTCTTCACAGAGAAGTTATTTTTCTGACGCTCTGTTAATAAAATCAAATCCTTCACATTGATAATACCGATCACATTGTCTACAGACTCGTCATAGACTGGCAGTCTGGTATACATATCCTGGCGGAACGCATCAATGATTTCGTCGTAAGTGCTGTCCACGCTCACGCAGGTCATATCCACACGTGGAATCATAATGTCTTTGGCCTTAGAATCTCCAAATTCAAAGACATTGTTTAATAGCTCGTGCTCATCTTCTTCAAGAACGCCTTCTTCATGGCTCACATCAACGATGGTACGAAGCTCATCTTCCGTAACAGTTACCTGCTCTTTTTCTCCACGATATCCGAAAATCCACATCAAACCAAGAGCAATTTTATTAATAACAAAGATGAATGGGGTCAGGATAATCATTAACCCCCAGATCACATGACAATATAGTGGCGCAATTTTATCTGCATAAGTCGCTGCCAGGGTCTTTGGCGCAATTTCGCCCACAACCAAAAGCACAAAGGTCAAAACACCGGTGGCAATGCTTACCGCGTACGGAAGTTCCGGCCATAATGACATCGTAATCTGAGTAACAAGCGCAGAAGCATAAAGATTGACCAAATTATTGCCAATCAGAATAGCGCTCAACATTTTCGGTTTATTGTCAGTGATGCGAATGACAAGAGCCGCCCTCTTATGGCCATCATCAGCCAGAGTGCGCATACGAATTTGATTCACCGAAACGAAGGCAGTCTCCGCCGATGAGAAGAATGCTGACAAAATCAGCAAGATTGCTAATACTACAAATTGAATCGTCCTAAGGACATTGGGGTCCAAAATTTTCACTCCTTAATAATCTGTTGAGCCAACGGCTCGTATATTTTGCCGATAAAATATCAACAAGTGGATGGCAATATGATAATAGAGAACGCGTAAACTGTCAAGTTTACTTCATTAACCATATTCCATCCACTCTTAAATCCATCCAAAACGACGCATCAAAAATACCCAGAAGGTCAGCGTCACAGCAGATACAAGCGTTGTCAGAACAACGATGCTCGATGCCAGTACATCATCATTATCCATATTCTTGGACATGATATAACAGGTAACCGTGGTTGGTGCCGCTACCATAATAATAATTGCTACGAGGGCCTCATTGCGAAAGCCCATCCATAGTGCAACTGGCAATAAAATAGCCGGAACCAGAATGAGTTTAATAAAGGTAGCTACGATTGTCGGCACAATCTTCTTTAACGCCTGTGCACCTTCAAAGCTCGCACCCACAATCAGCAATGCCACAGGAGAGGCTGTGTTCGCGATGCTTGTGATTGCCTTTAGTGGAATCTTTGGAATCTGAATCCCGAAGATGGCAAATGGCAGTCCTAAAACGATACCAATAATAATCGGATTTTTCAGTACATTGAGCAAAGCACTCAGAATCGTCTTGCTCTTGCTGACATGTCCGCCCTCTCGGCTGATTTCATGATTCTTGCGTGCTTCCACCGTCAAAATAATAACAGAAAAAATGTTAAACAATGGCACGGAGGAGATAATCATTAATGGTCCCATTCCGGAGCTGCCATAAATGTTTTCAATAAAAGCAATGCCTAAAATTGCCGCGCTTCCGCGTACGGAGCTCATCGCAAAGGCACCCACCATATCCTTGTCACGTAAGAAGATTTTAGCGCCTACCCAGGCAAGCAGAAACATTGCGGTCGTGGCGATCATACAAAAAAGGACGAATTCCCACTGAAATTCTGCGCGAACATCCGCCGTTGCAATCTGCTTAAACAAAAGCAGTGGAAGCGCCACCTTAAACACATATTTATCTGCCACGCGCGTGAATTCCTTCGTAAAGAATCCCACGCGCATCAGAATATAACCTAATAAAATTAACAGAAAGATTGGAACCGTTGCTTCCAAACTAAAGATAAAACTATCCATCTTAATATCCCTTAGTTATCAAACTTCAGTCCGGCCAAAAGACCCGCAAGGCTGGTGGTTGCGGTTTCATCGGAAGAATATTCCACTGCTTCGTGGACTTCATCCGCCTCTACTTCAAGTTCCTCCAAGGCTTTCATGCTCAGAGAAATCTTATTATCGTTCGTATTTAAAATCTTAGCCTTCACCTTCTGGCCAACCTTCAGCACCTCGTTCGGAGACTTGATTCTCTTCTGACAAATCTGAGAAACATGCACAAGCCCACTAAGTCCATCGCCCAGAGCAATAAACGCGCCATATGGCATAATACTTTCTACCGTTCCTTCCACAACAGAACCCGGAATTAACATGGAAACCTTATGATTATGTGCTTCCACTTCACGCTCACGCGCAACCACTTTTCCGGAAAGCACCAGCTTCTTTGCGCCCTCGTCCACGGTAATCACGCGTACATCAATTTTCTTTCCAAGCCAGGCCTCTAAATCCTCTACATAATCTGCGCTGATTTGAGAAGCCGGAATAAATCCACGAATGCCTTCTACATAAGCAACGACACCGGCTTTGACCACTTCCTTAATTTGTACATTAACAATGGTCTCCTCCTCTTTCATCGTCTTTAAAACATCCCAGGACAAAAGGTCATTGGCTTCTTTTCTGGACAATTCGATATTACCATGGCCGTCATCCGTGCGAATTACGGTTGCCTCAATCTCATCGCCGATTTGCAATTCCTCATCTGCTACAAAGCTCGGATCATTACTAAGATTCTCTGCCTTAATAATTCCTGCAGCATAGTAATTGAGATCCAAAATTACAGCTTCCTCGTTAATCGCAATAATAGTGCCCTTCAGCACATCTCCCTCTTTAATCTTACGGAAGGAATGCTCTAATTCCTTCTCAAAATCCTTCATTGATTCCATTTGTGTAATCTCCTTCTATCTAGCAATAATCAGTCTGACCAGGGCGGTACAGGCAACGAAAAAGATAATTAAACCCACACCCATTCCTATAATGGACGTGATTCGGCCAGCCGTAACAAACTTGCTATTCTGCACATTATGATTTCTCAAATAGATATTTCCCTGTATAATCGAAATCACGCCAATAATCAGAGAATGAACCGCCAAAGAAATCACGGCAAAATCGTAGGTCATAATCATGGTACGCATGGAATAATAATTTGAAAAATAATGCCCGCTAAGGTCTAATGCAAACTGTATCATGCGAATCAGAAAAAGATATATAACACCAATCAGAGCGCACGCTGCGCCATTGATACCAAGTATCATGGAAATAATCGCACGAATCGGCTTTCTCTTCGGCTGCGGATTCTGTGGCTGGTTTGGTGCTCCGTATGGATACCCACCAGCTCCCTGCTTATATAAATCACTCATTCAAAATATCCTCCTCTCTACCTCTTAGAACTCATTATAGCCCAATCCCGAAAAAAGTAAATGCCGCCCCGGTCGGGACGGCAATATCCGTAATTCCTTACGCCTTCGCATTCAGCAAGGTTGTCGGTTCATAAGAATTAAAATATTCATAGCGATCATTTTCCGGAACAGTGGCCGTAACCTTTTCTTCCAAAAGTTCCATCACTTCCTGCGTACTCACGCGTTGTACTACATCCTCGCGAATGCCCACCTTGCGAAGAATATCAATGATTTCATCCACATGCTGCTGCACGGTCATCGTAATCATGTTGGGCGCCGGAGCTGCAGGTTCTTTCTGCACAACGAGTTCTTCCGGTCCATCCAATACAAGGGCCTGATAGGTTTTGGTATAACAATCCACATCATGTTCAGACAGGAACACAAGGTCATTCAGCGTAATGCTATGACCCCGTTCAATGCGTTCATACAATTCTTTCAATCTGCGTTCTGTATTCATAGCCTCGCACCTCCTTCGTGCGTAGG
>JAZUHV010000105.1:0-11060 GCA_045641925.1 Butyrivibrio sp. | reverse complement strand
AATTAAGGACCTCGCCGCCGTCATCAATGAGATGGATTCTGACGATGCGGTAGACCTTTTAGAAGAAATCGATGAATCCACCATCGAAGCACTCCGTCCGGAACTCGATGAGGAATTAAAAGAAGACATTAGGATGATTCGTTCCTACGAGGACGATGAAATCGGTAGTCTCATTACCACCAACTATATTCTGATTCACAATACTCTGACCATTCGTCAGGCAATGCATGAATTGGTCACACAGGCCGGTGATAATGACAATATTTCCACCATTTATGTAGTGGACTCAGAAGAAAAATTTTATGGTTCCATTGATTTGAAGGATTTGATTATAGCCAGACAGGGCGATGACCTGAACGACTTAATCTATACCTCCTATCCATATTTGATGGACCATGATAAGATTTCCGACAGCATTGAACGAATTAAGGACTATGCAGAAGATTCCCTTCCTGTCCTGAATGAAGACATGCAAATCGTCGGTATTTTGACTGCACAGGATGTCATCGAAGCAGTCGATGACGAAATGGGCGATGATTACGCGAAGTTAGCAGGTTTGACTGCGGAGGAAGATTTACGAGAAACCACCCTCGCCAGTATGCGTAAGCGTATGCCATGGCTGATTGTCCTCCTCTTTATGGGCATGGGTGTCTCTTCCGTTGTAGGTGCCTTTGAAGCCGTCATCGTAACGCTTCCGGTTGTTATGTGTTTCCAATCCATGATTCTTGGTATGGCTGGTAATGTCGGTACGCAGTCCCTCGCGGTAACCATTCGTGTGTTAATGGACGAAGGAATTACCACAAAGGAACGCCTGAAGCTGGTTTGGAAGGAAGTCCGTGTCGGTTTCAGCAATGGCCTTTGCCTTGGTTCTCTCGCCTTCTTTGTGCTTGGATTTTACATCAAGTTTTTTAAGGGCTTCGAATTTGGCAGTGCCTTTTTAATTTCCGGCTGCGTCGGTGTGGCATTACTTGTTGCCATGGTCATCTCCAGTATGGTCGGCACACTGATTCCACTCTTCTTCCACAAGATTAAGGTGGATCCGGCAGTTGCCTCCGGCCCACTCATTTCTACCGTGAATGACCTTGTGGCTGTTGTAACCTATTATGGTTTGTCCTGGTTATTCTTAATTAACTTCTTACATTTAGGTGGCTGATTTCAAAAGGGGTGATGGTATAAACCATCACCCCTTTTTTACTCTTCAACAGAAATATTTGTTATCTTCTCCGCATCAATACAATCATCCTTCATGATTGCCATGTTCCCGCTTATACCATCTGCAAAGATATTTCCTTTAAAGCAAATCGTGTCACACTTTGAAAGAAGAATTTCCACCTCATTCAAAAGAAAGAAAGGTGCACCAAAAGGCACACCCCTCTCCTTAGAAACATAACACTATGACATTACGCTTTTTTACTTAATGTATGATATGCTACAATCGGTTCGCAGCATTTCATAACTACTTCATCCATTTCCGCCTCATCACAACATTCTGCGGAACGGAACCCACTGACGGTTTGGGAAATCGCCTCAAAATTTATTTGTGTTCCCTTACGGTCGGAGCAATAATTAATGGCACGCTTTTCGGACACGCCAAACTTTCTTGCCACCTCAATCGCATCGATATTTGCACCCAAAAACAGGAATTCCCA
The DNA here is from genome assembly GCA_045641925.1 of Butyrivibrio sp. GTDB lineage: Bacteria > Bacillota > Clostridia > Lachnospirales > Lachnospiraceae > Eshraghiella. Next base: position 9,411 of record JAZUHV010000105.1, on the reverse strand, counting down.
ACCGTATTTTTCCTTCTGGCGCTCCACCATCTTCTGCACCTTCTTATAATCATATACGCAGCTCGCATTTTCCATACCATCTGTCGTAATGATAAAAAGTGTCTTTTCCGGTCTATCCTCCTCGCGTGCATACTTGTGTACATTTCCGATGTGATGTATAGCCCCGCCAATTGCATCCAAAAGAGCGGTGCAGCCGCGTACATAATACTGCTTGTCCGTCATTGGCTCAGCCTTTTTAATGTCCACGCGGTCATACAAAACCTCGCACTGATCATCAAACAGGACCGTGGAAAGAATTGCCTCACCCTCTTCCTTCTTCTGCTTCTCCACCAGCGAATTGAAGCCGCCAATGGTATCTGCCTCCAGTCCACTCATAGAACCACTTCTGTCCAAAATAAATACAACCTCTGTCAAACCTTTACGCATACTTGTTATCCTCCATTTGTGTGTTATTTGTTTGTTTCTGAGGTCATTATATGCAAACAGACATCAAAAAAGGTCGCTTGGCAAGCGACCTTTTTCAATATGCAAATTTTTCTATTTTTCCATAGACACCTGCGCCTGCAAAAAAGCAATGGAGCACTCTCTGGCACACTTACTGTCCTCTCCGTCAAAGCCATGGCCCGCACCAGGGATAATCAGTAAGGAAGCGTTGGCATAGGTTTCCTTTGCAAACTCAGAATATGCGATATTTACAACTGCATCCTCATCGCCATGAATCAATTGCACAGGGCCGTCATAAGCCTCCATTAACGCTCGAATATCGATATCCATGGACGTTTTATTATAATCAGGACTAATTGCCAATCCAAAGACGGTATCGTCTCCTCGGTCAAATCTGAGCTTTGAATCCTCCGGAATACAAAAAGCAGGATACCAAAGGCAAAGCGCACAGATTTCAGCAGCACGTTCGGAAGCCACAATGGCAGAAACCATACCGCCCATGCTTTCGCCCTGCAGCATAATTCGGTCTGCATCCACATAAGGAAGCTCACTGGTCATCTTTAATACCAGCTTCAGTTCTTCCACTTCCGTCGGGATGGTCATCTCCGTCATTGCCCCATCTGAGGTCGTCCACATGCTTCCACCGCAAAAGTCAAACAATACGCAGACCATTCCAGCCTCTGCAAAGCCCTCTCCGTGGTGGGACAAGCCATCCATCGTGCCATTAAATCCATGTGAAAAAATCACCGCCGGATAGCTTTTTGTCAAATCCTCCGGCGCATAAATTTTACCTCTGAGAACCTTCCCGTTCTCCTTTTTGATTGAAAAGTCTTTAACCATTTTCCCCTCACGCTTTTGTCCATTCAGAACCAATATCTAAGCCCTTTTTACGAAGCCATGCATCCTCCACGGATACTACCTTCGTCTCTCCATTTGCATTCACAAGCGTCACACTGACTTTTGGAGATTCTCCCGGTGCCAGTTCTTCGCAGCCGTAATCTCCATCAAATATATGCTGAATTTTCCAACCTGTATGAAGTGCTTCTAATTCTGTCATATTTTGATCCTCTTCCTTTAGTCAATCAGCTCATACTGAAGATATTCATATTTTAACCTGGATCCTTCGGATATTTCTGCTGGAAGTAAGGCTCTTGCCACCAGTTTTAAATCCTCTGACTCCACATCGGTTCTCTTTAAGTTTGCATAGTCTCCATCAATGCTGACCACAACATAATACCAGGTTTCCATATATGCTCCTTTATCATGTTTCATATTGGAATGTATTATAGCATATTTCACGAACATAAATCCATAAAGGGACGGTTACTTCTCCTACATTCTCTTTCTCAAAAAAGGCGGAATTTCGATGGAAGATGTGTTTTCAAGTCTCGGTGTAATTACAATTCTTTCTAATGGTTTCAAAGGCATAAGTGACTCTGGCTCTGCCATAGTTTTTCTTTCCCTGACGCCTGTTGCAATGATGGTAATTGTCACGTCCTCCGCATTCCTCTGACCGCTCACAGTGCCCCACAGAATGTTAACATTCTCACCGGCCAGGTCATGGACCATATTACCGGCTTCCTTCATCTCACTCATGCCAACCTTCCCTTCCACATTTAAGAGAATATGGCTCGCACCCTCAATGGAGGTATCCAATAGCGGAGAATGGATTGCCTTTGTGAGCGCGTCCTTCACAGCATCATTGCCCTTGGATACACCGATGCCGATGTGGGCCATTCCCTTGTCCTTCAAAACGGTTCTCAAATCACCAAAATCGAGGTTAATGGTACCGCAGTTTAAAATAATATTACTGATGCCGCGCACAGTGTTAAGAAGCACCTCGTCCGCCTTGGAGAATGCATCATCAATGGTCAAATCACGATACACCTCGGTCAGCTTTTCATTCGGAATCACGATTAATGTATCTACATTTTCCTGCAGTTTACTGGTGCCAATCATCGCAGCTTCCATACGCGGAATTCCTTCAAATTCAAACGGAAGTGTAACCACACCGACCGTTAAAATCCCTTGTTCCTTCGCCAACCTCGCAATCACCGGAGCAGCGCCTGTTCCGGTTCCGCCACCCATTCCGCAGGTCACAAAAACCATCCGGTACGGTGCCAGAAGGTCTCGTAACATATCCTCACTTTCAATAGCACTCTTCTCGCCGACCTCCGCATGAGCACCTGCACCCATGCCAGCGGTCTCCTTAATGCCAATCTGTACACGTTGACTCGCCAGGGAAGCATCCAAAACCTGCGCATCTGTATTTACCGCTATCAGGTCCACATCCTCCATGCCCTCTTCAATCATACGATTGATGGCATTGTTTCCACCACCTCCAATGCCTACAACCGCCATCTTTACAAAATTGCCTTTTCTGTCATTTTTAATCTCAAACATCGTCCCATCTCACTTTCGCTACTAACATCATCGTTCAAGTCGCATTGTTGCGACAATTAATTCATATCATTTCTGCGACTATATGTCAAGAATATTTGTTGCAGAATTGCGACAAGTATGCTATAGTAAACTTGTTGTAGAAAGGAGATGCACCCATGACCATCGGTGAACGTTTAAAAGAAATTCGAACAAAAAAAGGAATCTCTGTGGATGCATTGGCAGAAATGATTGGCATTTCCCGTGCAACTATTTTTCGTTATGAGAATGGTTCGATTAAGAAGATTCCTATTGGTATTATGGAAAGCATCAGCGCCGCGCTTGGCATCAGCCCATATGAACTGATGTCTGACGAGGTCCCTACAACTATGCTCCCGGCAGATACTTACGATTCTGCCGAATTCAACGATCCGCAAAAGGCGATGGCCTTCCTTTTGAAGCTGCCATCCATCGCAGCCTACGGCGGCTATGATTTAACCGCCATGGACGATGACACGCTCTTGGCCTTTGCGAACGAGGTATTGCACCAGATCGAGACCGTCAGTTATAAATTCAGATAACCATTTTGCACTTCTTTAAGAATGGAGACTGCCCATGACCCCTCAGGAAATCGTTGATTTAGCAATTGAATACCGCACCTATTACAATACACGCGACGCACGCATCATTGCAAAGCGTCTCGGTTTTCATATCATTGAGCGCCCTGCCAACTCAAAGGCCTTTCAGGCGCATATCATCCGGTTTAACAATATGCCGCCATTCATCGCCCTCAACAGTGCCTACACCGACACTTCTAAGCGTGTCCTTTGCGCACACGAGCTGGGCCATGCATTGCTGCATGAATCCTCCTATAACCAATTCGCCACAACGACCGATCAAATCAAACAAAAGCAGGAATACGAGGCCAATCTCTTCGCCGTTGCCTTCCTGTGTAACGAATCCGAATTTGAGGAACCACTCATTACACTTTCTAACTATGCACTGAAGTCGGTTTTGGATTATAATATTAAATTATCGAAGTAAATTATGGAGGAGAAACCTATGCTTTCAGAAACGAAAGAACTTTATCAATCCATGCTGCCTATTATGGATGTTGTCGATCAATTGGGCGATGAATACCCAGAGGTCCGTGAGCACCTTCTCGGTATGAAACTGAAGGAAATTTTCCTTGCGGAAATCTTTAACTTCAGTCTGTATCTGACCGCATCAGACGGCACACTTGCACCAGCAGAACTCGCATACTTAAACGATTTGTTTGACTGTAGTTTCACCGCCGAAGATGTTGTAAAGCTCATTTACAAAGGGTCCGGCTATGACATTGCAAACTCCATCCCGCGCAGCTTGGAAATTTCCTTCTTAGCAGATGTGTTAATCGTAGCAACGCATAATGAAGAGGATCCGGTACATTATCCGCTCTATTTAACCATTATCGATCTTTACGAGGCAATCGGCGCCGACATCATCATCTGCGATGGTGAGGCCACGGATAAAGAAAAACGGGATCTGAAGGATTATGTTCAGATGCTGAATGATTATATTGATGCCACCATTGATGAGATGGGAGAATAAAAAAATAACACCGCAGCCCCATGAGGGTTGCGGTGTTTTCTGTTCTAAAAAGTACTGCCAAATCCTTACCGGATTTTCTCCATCTCCGGTAAATTGTAATCAAACAAAATACAATTAATTTTCACAATATTATATTCATGGTTAATGATGCAAGCCTTCACAATCAGGTCCATCTTGCTGCTTGGGCTGAGTGTCAGTCCTGCGCGACCAATCAAATCAAGGGTCTGCTCCACATCTAAGTTCAACGACAAACACAAAGCAAGCGCCGTGTACTTGTTTGGGCGATACTCACGATCCGCCTGAATCTTCGAGTAAACCTGCTTGGAGATGTAATTTTTATATACCTGCGGGCCGGTCAGGCCACGTTCATCGATAATCTCAAACAGTTTTTCCTGGAAGGTCTTCTGCAATTCTGCAAAAGGGTCCAAAGCGACTGCCTTTGCATTCACCATCGGTGCAGCACATGGCTCCGCAGCACACGATTCCATCGCGAAATACTCCACAGGCTCTTCTGTCACGCGTGTGCATTCTGCCTCCACACGTCTTCGCCCTGCCGAAAACATCGCCATTTTCGGGCGATTCGCTTCCACATAATGGTCATCCACATACGCACGCACATGGTCCACCACCTGACCGGACAATTGGAACGCTCTGCGGTCAAACACAACCAAAACAACCTGCATCTCATGTTCTAAAAGAAATGCCTGAATGGTGCTCATGGCAATCTGCAGCGCGCGGTCCTTTGGGAATCCGTACACGCCCGTTGCCAGTAATGGAAACGCAATCGAGGTGCATCCAAGCTCCAGCGCCAGCCGAAGCGAGTTCTCATAACAGTGCTGCAGCACTTCAAATTCGCCAGCAGTACCGCCCTCCCATATCGGTGCAACTGTATGAATAATATGTTTGGCCTTCAGTTTATGCGCTGAGGTAGCGACTGCCTCTCCGCGTGCAATGGCGCCAACCTTTTTACGCGCCATAAGGAGGCGCTTACCCTCCACATGGTACACGGCCGTGTCCGTCGCACCAGCAAAAATCGGCTCTGGGTTCGCTGAAATTACGATGGCATCCACCTGAACGTTTATGATGTTGTCACGAATGATTTGGAACGACATATATTCTCCCTAATATTTTACAAAAAGCTATTGCGAATTATTTCACCGCTACAACGCCAAGTACTTTCCAAATTTGCCGAATATTTTTCTTCCAAGCATTACAAGACCAAGGCTGATTCCCAAGGTAAATACTACATTAAGCGGGAAGATTGCGATTCCAGCATAATGTGGAATTTTGTTCAGAATGGTAATAATTGCGCAGTGAAGGAAGAAAATCCCGAAGGAATAATCACCCAAAAGTTTGAATGGAACCAGTTTAACTTCCTTGTCCGCACAAATAAAATGATATGCAAGGAGCATCACAAAAGCACCTGTTAATACCGTGGAAAGCTTTAACTGCGTTCCGCAATTTTCCACACCCATGCTGTAATACCAATATGCTTCGCCAATCTGTAACGCTAAGGAAACCATTAGGCCAATCAGGCAGGCCATCGGTTTTAATCGAATCGTCAATCGGCCGTTTCCAATCAGGTATCCTAAATAGAAATAGGTTGTCCAGCCAACGAAGGATACATTTGCCAAAACAGATACCACGCTTGGAAGTGTAAATCCGAAAAGAATTGGAAGCAGACGCATCACGATGATTTCAAGTGGTGTCAGCACAAATCCCAAATACTTCAGTTTGGATTTGGAGAGCAGATCAAAGAGCGGAATCAGTAATGTGAACTGAATATAAACAAATACATAATACATCACTGCCGCAGTATCTGCCTTCAAAAAGCCCTTCACATAAGCTAACGGAATGGATAATGGTGTCTTATAATTGTTTAGAATTACATAAACCAGCGTCCAAATCGCATAAGGAATCAGCACCTTGAGAATTCGTTTTAATGGGTTCCATTTCTCTCTGTTAGACAAAAGGCCGCTCAAAAACAGGAACATTCCCACTGAAAAATTCACGAATGGGCGGACAAATACCTGCATAAGCCCCATCGGTGTGCAGTGGATTATTACAACTGCCAGGATTGCGATTCCTCGCAGAATTTGAATGAGTACGCTTTGATTTTTCGTCAGTTTCATAGTAAACCTCGTGAGAAAAAATACTTAATTTTTACTTTTCGAAAATCTCCGAATTCATCTTCACCTCTAAGTCCTTGCATTCGTATCCAACTACCTTAATACGGTTTTTGCCACTCTTTAAGGACAACTGTAAGTCGGTTACGCTCACAGAGGTTTCTCCATCAGCGCATTCTGCCAGAACCTGAACCTTGCCGTCCGGATTCACCAATACTACTTTGGCATTTCCCTCTTTAACGGATAATTCAATATCTAATGAAATCTCATTATTATCCTTTATGTTCTTCTTCCAGACTTCCAGACGACCATCAAACTGGCCGCAGGTATACTTGAAGTTTTCATTAACAGTAAGCTGTGTGGACACCAGCTGTACGCACTGGTCTGCATCCCTTGCAATCTTTGCATCATCATTATAATCCGTCTTAGCAAAGTCTGTATTGCAGCCAACAAGCACTGCACAAAGAGCGATACAGGCTACAATTTGCATAAATTTCTGTTTGAGTTTCATCATTTTTCTCCTTATTCCAGGTATCTTTGATACTTCATTTCTACAACTCTTGCGATTTTTTCAACCGCCAATTCCATGGCGCGTTCGATGTCCGCACGCAAATGAATGTGCTCCGGAATCAGGTATTGCAGCTCCTCATCCGTCAGGCGCTCACCATCAGAAATGTATTCATATTCTAAATCGTCCATCGCTCTTGCCGCACTTTCCAGGTCGCACAATCGATGGTATAGCGTAGGCACCTCACGTTCCATGCGTGAGGACCCATATGATACCTGTGTACCTGTATTCAGAAGTTCCATCAGGCCTTCGCAATTTCTCAATTCCGGAAGCAGACGCTCCTTTAAAATCGCAGGCAGACCTTCATATGCTGGTTTGCATTCTACGAGTTCATGTGGCTCGGACAGATACTGATACTGTGCCACGTATTCCTTTAGGTGATGCCCATGCAGAATGTTCACTGCCTCTACCTCAGAAACGCCGCACAATGTCACCAACTCGTCCCGCAGGACACGCATCATGCCAAAATCCATCGGATACTCCGGTAGCGTCTTTGCAAATTCATGAAAATCTCTGGCAATCGGCTGTGTCAGCAAAACTTCTGCTGTCTCCGGCACATATACCGGTTCTATCGAATCATCTATAACAATCAGTTCATTCATCGTAGATTTCATAGGAGCTCCTTTCGTATCATATCCATTTGTCATACATCTCTTTACAGATCATATAACTTCGTATACTTCTCCTTAAAGTGTCTGATGATTGGTTCCGCGCTCACCTCACGCTTGCATACAGCTGCGATAACTTCCTTCGGCTCACGGGTAGATCCATACTGATGAATCTTCTCATTCAGCCACTTTGTAATGTCTAAAATGCGTCCCTCGGCAAGGATCGTGTCCACACTGCCAAGTTCCTTCTCAATTTCTTCTAAAAACATACCATCATAGATGGTTCCCAACAAATAACTTGGAAAATATCCAAATGAAGCATCGGACCAGTGCATATCCTGTAAAATACCCTCAGCATCGTTCTGTGGCTCAATGAAGAGGTATTCCATCATCTTTTGGTTCCAAAGCTTTGGCAAATCTGCTACCGGCACATTGTCACGGAAGATAGCCTTCTCCATCTCGTAGCGGAGGATAATATGGAAGCAGTAGGTCAGTTCATCGGCTTCCGTACGGATAAAGCTATTGCGAATATGATTAATCTCGCGCTCCAATTCCTCCAGGCTGATGTCCTTCATATCTGGCAAAACTTCCTGAATCTTAGGGAATACCGGCTTCCAGAAATTAATATTACGTCCCAGAGTATTCTCAAAGAAACGGGACTGGCTTTCATGAATACCCATGTAACGGCAGCTGCCGGCTACGGTTCCATCAAATGCCTCATTTACGTTCTGCTCAAAGATGGCATGTCCACCCTCATGAATGCAGGAGAATGCTGCATCCAGTGGCATATCCTCATGGAAATGATTGCTCACACGCACATCCTTGGAAGAAAAGTTCAAGGTAAACGGATGCTCCGTCTCTCCCACAGCACCAGAAGCGTAGTCAAATCCAATATACTCAAGCAGAATTTTCTCCATCTTCTTCTGATCATCGATGTCATAATTACGATGGAACTTTTCATCGGCAGGCTCAGGCTTTGCAGCAATCGCTGCCACCAAAGGAATCAGCTCACGTTTCATGTCCTCAAACAGACGGTCAATCGTTGCAGAGTCCATACCACGCTCATATTGGTCTAACATCGCGTCATAAACATCCTTTCCCGGGTCCGTGCAGGCATACATTTTCTTGCTCAGTTCAATCAGCTTTTCAAGATGTGGTGCGAAGATGGAATAGTCACTGCGATTCTTAGCCTCCTCCCAGGCATTCTGGGAAGCAATCTGTGCTTCCACATACTCTGCATACAAATCCTGCGGAATCAGTTTTTCGCGGTCATATTCACGCTTCAAGGTCTTTACAATGAATTTATATAAATCATCTAACGCCTCAAATTCTTCTGGCGCAGATAGGGTCTCCAACACCTTACCAGTCTCCTCTGACGTACTCAGCTTGAATGCCTCATTGTAAAAATAAGCCATTACCTCGCCATGCGCTGCCAGACCGTTCTTCGGGGAATTGGCACGCATATCCCAGTACAGACAGGTGGTTACGTGAGATATTCTTTTCTGGCTTTCAATGATCTCTTTTAATTTCTCTAATGCTTCACTCATAGCAATACTCCTTTTTGTAATAACATATTTCTATTGTAATACAGAACGCGCAAAATTGCATCGACACGTTTATTCCTTGTGACTTAATTCCTATAAATGCATTATTTAAGCCCCAAAGCATGTTATTCCGGCACTAATTGTAGTATTTT
>JAZUHV010000104.1:0-12442 GCA_045641925.1 Butyrivibrio sp. | reverse complement strand
CAGACTTTCGCTACTCTCATTGGACTTCATCTTATGAAGCACTTTGCTTGCAGAAATCAGGTAGGACGGATATTTCTTTGAAATACGGTTGGTATACTCCGTATCATCCCCCCAGATGAAATAATCCTTCACCGGAAGGCCAACCTCTGCCACTACCTCACGGCGTGTAAAGAAGGACACGAAGGTTGCCATATTACAGCGGATAATACCACGATCCAACAATAACTTGTCCACATTCCATTCATGTGGGACACTATGGTGATTCATCACGCAAGGAGTATCATCCACCCATAGAGCTATGCCAGACAGAAAGCCATAATTTGGACCCACATAAGCCTCAGCTTCACGAAGGAGTTTCAATGAATTTGGGGCCACAATGGTATCATCGTCCATCATCCAAAAATAGGAATAGCCCATCTCATATGCACGCTTCAGACCATACGAGAAGCCGCCGGCTCCGCCAAGGTTTGTGCCAGTATTTTCATACATGAGGCAGATGCGTTCCTTTAACTCCTGCGCTGTCACATATGGCTCCACAACCTCCTTTGTGCCATCCGTACTGGCATTATCCACCACCAGAATGTCGCAGGGGAAGGTTGAGTGCAAAAGTGCTTCAATGCACTCCGTTAAAAGCTCTTTTCTATTGTAAGTTACAACAATTGCTACGGTATTATTCATGAAAACTCCAATGCGATTTTTCCGCTTGTTTTATTATATTTAGCTCTAAAATCACCCGTTTCGGTCGATGTCAAGTCAAAATAGTAATACTGATCATCCTCGGTCAGGCTAATCAGCTTTGCCTTCTTTGCGGTGGAACTCAGCAATTGCTTCGAAATCGCTTCCACCTTAAATTCATATTTTTCTTCTTCAGAATATTTAAATACAATTGTGATTTCTTTCTTCGTCACAATTGGATCTTCCTTCTCCTTAATCTGCGATGTAAAAGGCGCCAAATCTAACACATACAAGCAATTCACAGGGCACTGCTTACACCACAAAACAACATTCAGCTTTTTATTATCGCCCCACCAGGAATTGACCAGCTTTGCCTCTTTATCTGTCACGCCTTCCCCTAAGGTACATTCCGCCAGCGTTGGCTTGGAACTATAGCTTGCCAAATCCAAAATAAAATATGGACCCGGTTCCTCGCCATAGACATCAATACGGCTTCCGCCCTTATCGTTTTTCTTAACCGTCAAAGGCTTTTGTAGGCCCAGCTTCGTATAATAGCCATTTGCATCCACGACCAGTTCTCCGGTCTTTGCATCGGTCTCCAGTTCATATCCGCCGCGGTAAACGTATGGATTCTTCCCAAGGGTTGCCGCTTCGGTAGCTGCGGTAGTTGCAGCCTCCGTAGCCTGCGCAGTTGTCTGGGCAGCTGTAGCCTGCGTTTCTTCCACCGTCGTTTCTTCAACAGTGGTTGTTTCTTCAGCGGTGGTTGTTTCCTCAACGGTGGTTGTTTCTTCCTCCGTGACGATCTCCGTCTGTGTCTCAGTTTCCGTTTGAGGAGTCGTCACTTCCTCCGTCTGTTTGGCAGTCGTTTCCTGTTCTTTTTTTCCATCTGTACCTGCGCAGGCAGTTAAGCCATATAATGCAATCACAAGTACCATTCCTATAATCTTTTTTCTCATTCTTTTCACCATTTGTTCTCTGGTTTCTAAGTAGTGTTGATATTTTCGCATGTTTACGTGCGATTGTCTATATTAAGCACGAATTTGCGCCATAAATGCTTCTTTGTTTTCCTTTGCCTGGGTTGTAGGTCGTCCCAAATCCGCCCTTGCACCAATGGATGCCTTCACCTCAATCAAACTCAGTTCCCCGCATTTTTTTGCTTTCTCAAGAGCCACATCCAATGCATCAAAATCCGATACACAAATCGCATACGGATATCCGCAGCCCTTTGCAATCGCAACCAGGTCCACATCCTTCGCAACCGTAGGCATACCACCCACCGTTTCATGCGCACCATTGTTAATTATCACATGAATCATATTTTTCGGCCTGTTTGTACCAATCACAGCCATGGCACCCATATGCATCAGCGCTGCGCCATCTCCGTCCAAACACCAAACTGTGCTATGTGGTGTTTGCAGAGCCACACCCAGGGCAATCGAGGATGCATGTCCCATGGAGCCCACCGTCAGAAAATCATGTCCATGGTCTTCTCCTGCTGCTTCACGGATTTCAAACAATTCTCTGGAAGCTTTACCGGTTGTGGATACAATCAAATCATCACCCGCAGCCTTCACCACATGGCGAATAATTTCTTCGCGAAGCATAACATTCTCATTTTCATATGTCACCTTCGAAGCATCCGTCAGTGCGCCCTTTCGAACGATAAAGGCAACATTCTTTCCCGCTGCCAGTAATGGTTCAAATTCCTGTCTCTTTGCCTGCAGTTCTTCCACCGAGGTATCCTGCGAAATCACTGCATAGGGAATGTCCATCACCTCTAAAAGCTTCGTTGTAATCTCTCCCTGAAAGATATGCTGCGGTTCATCCTTCACACCGGGTTCGCCGCGCCAGCCAATTACGAAAATCATCGGAATCCCATACACCCTGTCATTGCAAAGGGATGCCACCGGATTGATGATATTCCCCTCGCCGGAGTTTTGCATATACACCACTGGCACACGTCCGGTTGCCAGATGATACCCCGCTGCCAGTGCCACGCAATTGCCCTCATTTGCCGCAATCATATGATGTGCAGGATCAATTCCATAGATATCCATCAGCGCATCACAAAGCGCCTTTAATTGTGAATCCGGCACGCCTGTATAAAAATCCGCGCCAAGAATTTGAAGCAAGTCCTGAACTTTCATAGGTCCCCTTAACTTAGTATCTCCTGATACAATTTCATTAATTCATTCTCATCAAGTTTCATTGGATTATTGGTCAATCGCTCCACATTTACGGTTGCCGACAATTCCTTTAATAAATCGTCATCGACTTTCACATTCGGTGCATGTAGTCCCAGACGCAGGAGAATTTGTGAGAAATCCGCTATCTTCAATTCCTCTTCTAACTGCGCCAGACGGCTCATCAATTCTTCTGCACCGCCAGAAAGAATACATTCCTTTGGATGTTTCTTCACCCGGTCTTTCATGTAAATCCATAATTTTTCCAGGCAAAGCCCCACCGCATGTCCATGTGCCAACTGGTACTTTGTTGTAAGTTTGTATGCCATCGCATGTGCGCCGGTTGTTCTGGAAATATTGATTGCCTTTCCTGCGCGATAGGCGCATTCCAGCATTTGTGCATTCGCTTTTGCATCATTGGCAAGATAGCCCTCAATATTCAGCATAATATAATGAATTGCCTCCATTGCATAAGCACGGGATAAATCTGTTCCCCCAACAGACCAAAAACTCTCAATGGCGTGGCAAAGCGCATCCATCATCGTGGCACGTCTCTGATAGGACGGAAGGGTCTCCAGTAAGGACGGGTCCAAAATTACTACCTGCGGAAGAATTGCATCGTCTGACACAGACAGCTTCACTCCATCCTTATAAACGACAGCAAAGCGCGTCGCCTCGCTTCCGCTTCCTGCAGTCGTCGGAATCGCCATCATGGGCAGGGGCTTTCCCTCGTGAGCCCATAACGCAATGCACTTTGCAGTATCCATCGCCGAGCCGCCACCGCAGGCAACAATCCAGTCGCAATCAAGGTTTCGTGCAAGTTCGGCACCCTTTTGGCAATTCGTATAATCCGGATTTGGATGGAAATCGCTAAAACGGGTTACCATAATGCCACACTTCTCAGGCAGCGATTCAAAAAAAGCATTCACCGGTTGTCTCTTGATGGATTGTCCACACACCAATAGAATATGCTTTACATCCTTATCCCTGAAGTATTGCTCCGCCTGTGAATATCCATGCTCTGGGGCTAAACGCATCTGCGACATCTTATACCTCCAATCGCGCCAACTGTGCACGAACATTTGACAAATCCTCTTCATTATCCACTTCCGCACATAGGCGATTTCCCACATCAAGTGGTCGCAAATCACACTGTTCGCTCACCTCGTTAAAGGCATTTTCCGCGTAGCATTTACGCTTTTTTTCTTCCCCCGAAGCACAATATGCGGCAATTGCTTCCAACCAGATTTGCCAATCCTTTTTTTTCAAATAGTACAACGGCTGTGCAGCCACTGCATCCTCAAAAAATTCAATACCAACCGCACGAATCTTCCCGCCTGTAACAACTGCCTTAAAATCCTTTTCCGGCAAAGCCTTCGTACTACTGACACACATACAGCTTGTCGAAGAGGATAGCACATCTGTAAGAACAGACGGCTTCCAGACCAAATCTCCGTGCAGGAGAAGAACATCATCGTCCTCAACCAGTTCCTTCGCGCAGGCAATGGAATAGATATAATTTGTCTCCCGAAAAATCGGATTATGTACAAAAGAAACACGAATCGAGAGTGCAAGACACGCGCAATACTCCCTCAGGACCTCAGCAAAAGCTCCTGTAGTTATTACGACTTCCTGAATTCCGGCAGTCTGCAGTTGCAAAAGCTGCCGGCTAAGGATGGTCTCGCCCTCTCGAAGAGATGTCATACATTTCGGTTGTTTAGCGGTCAGAGCTCCCATACGGCTGCCCAGACCTGAATTCAAAATGATCGCTTTCATAGCGTCATTATAACACTATTTGCAGCAAATGCCACTCGTTTCCTTACTCAATGGTATTGGTCATTCCAATGAATACCGGTGTATGGGTTTCTGAATCTGCAATTACATAAACAAATGGTCTGTTCAGATTCACCTCATACATTTCAGAAGGTCCTACACTTGTTGCGTAATCCATAATAACGCCCGTTACCGCTGCCGCCTTGGTTCCGTTACGGTCCACCTTAATATAAGTCTTATGAATTACATTGCTGATGAATAATGGACCATCTTCGTAGGTTGCCATATTGGAGAAATCGGCAAGATAGCCCTGGAAAGCATTCACAATACCCATATCCTTTAAAATACTCGGCAATTCATATTCATCCTTGGTTTCAAATTCCGGAATGCTCGTAATGACATCGCCATATCTTGCATTCTCAAACAGAGCAAAATAATCCTCTCCATTTAAACCTGCGACGACTGCGTCCACGCTAACCCCTTCCTTTGGAAGCAGTGCGATAAACTCATAACCATCCTTGTAATACTTAATGGTACCTGTCACCAGTTCATTTTCTAAATACGTATTTTCTATGGAGCGAAGCATCTTAATCTTCAATTCCTTACCCTTTGCATCCGTAAAGAATTCATCCATCACATCCTCGTCCTCATATGGAGTTTCCCACTTACCATCGAATACGATGGCGTTGAACAGACAAATCATTGCATCATCGGAAAGCTCATTGATGATCTTTGGAATCATTTTGTCGGTATTGTCACTACACCACTGATTAATTTCATCTACGGTACCCTGGTCAAAAGCCGCAGGCTTTAAGGTTGCATTGTAGAATTTGTGATTTGCATCCTTAAAATAATCTGAGACAATTAATTTAGCACAGTCTCGATACCAGATAGAGTTTGCGATACGCACCTTCGTATTATCACTGGATGGAAGGTTAAAGGCATACTCATGGAGGAATGCATTCAGTATATCGAGGTTTGCATTCTCCCCGCCAAGAAATTCTGCCATCTGCTTTAAGGTATCGTCCTTTGCACCGTTCGCAGTCATGGCAAGTGCCAATGCTACGGACAACGGTGACATCATTGCATTCTCATTATTTTCGCTCTTAGTATCTGTGGACTTGTCCACCAGCTTGAAGGCCATATCTACCAATGCTTTGCGGCAGGCCTCACGCTGCTCTTCGGTCAGATTTTCTACAACAGGTTCCTTCACAACAGGCTTAGGATCGTCTATCGTAATCGGCTCAGTAGGACTTATAGGAGTTCCTATCGCCTGCTTTGTGCAGCCAGCCATTCCAAAAGCCATTAATCCGGCCAATACACCGGCCAGCATTCTTTTTAACAAATTCTTTCTAATCATTTCAAATCCTCCGTGCTTATATACAAATTTTTGTTTTGCAATTGCTTTACACACCTTATTCGCACGTCCATTCAAATGTTCTCACATTATTTTAAAAAATCCCCGACTTTTTTTGTCGGGGATCTTAACACGCATCATTTACTTTACGGTAACCGTCACTTTATAGGACTTCGTTCCAATCTTAACGGTAATGATTGTACTTCCCTTTTTAACTCCGGTAATGACACCCTTACTACTTACCTTTGCAATCGAGGTATCTGCCGAGGAGAAGGTTACCTTTTCTTTAGTACCCGTTACCTTTAGTGTCGTTGTAGCCTTTACCGCAACGCTCGGTTTCATATAATTAATCACAGCGCCCTTGTAGCCGGTATGATTGATCTGCTTATTAAAGGTCGTCTTGGTAGCCTTATGGTAGCTGCTCTGATTCCAGGAATGGTTCTTTGCCATTTGCGCATTGGTAATCAGAAGATATGACTTGGTAGAAACCGTATTTGCCGCACTGCCATTGATAATCGGATCGTCCCAGCATACATCCACCTGATACCAGTAGCTGCCCAGAAGCACCTCATTCCAGGCATGTCCACCACCATTGGCGGTGCCATATACAACATTACAGGAGATTCCATAATGCTTCATAATTATTTGGAAAGCATATGCATAGCCATCACAAACCGCTACGCCCTTTTCGAAGGCACCCTTGGCGGTATGACTTATACTAGGAATTGTACCCTTCTTATAATTTGCATAATCGTACTGAACATTTTTTACAATCCAGGCATCTGCAGCCATAATCTTTTCATAATCGGTCATGGTGCTCTTTACGTAATAGTTATAAATAATGCTTGTAACATTCGCCTGCGTGCGGGTCACAATCGTATACTTGTAAGAATATTTTTTGCCATTAATTGTAGCAGAAATGGTAACGGTTCCAGCCTTCTTTGCCGTGATAACACCAGCAGAGGAAATGGTAGCAATTGACTTATTGGAAGTAGCGTAGGTAATCTTTGATGGAGAATTATATACAACTAATTCCAGTTTTCCACCAACAAAGGTCTTTGGAACGCCCTGATCCACCTTTAAGCTGGCCGTAGTCGTTGTCTTAATTCCATGTTCCTTCGCAAACTTTGCCGCTACTGAACTGGATGGTGCAACGATGGTCAGTCTTGTGCAGGTTGCACCGTAAAAGGCAGCACTGTCGATGGTGGTCGTACCGGATGTGAGTACCACCTGATAAAGAGCAGTAGCTCCATTGAAGGTATATGGCTCCAGTTTCTTCACGGAGGAAGGAATGGTAATCTTTGTTAATGCCGAGCATCCGCCAAAGGCCTGCTGACCAATTGTAGTCAGTTTTGTTCCAGATAATTTAATCGTCTTTAATGCCTTGCAGTCCAAAAATGCCCAACGACCAATTGTCGTAACATTTGAAGGTACCGTAAGTGCAGTTAGACCGGAATACTCAAAGGCCATTTCCCCAATCGTAGTGAGGGAAGATGGTAAGGTCAGTGTCTTTAATGCGCTTGTTCCATAAAAAGCGTACTGACTGATCACCTTCAAATTAGAAGGCAGAGTCACACTGGTAAGTGCAGAACAATTATAGAAATTAAACGAAGGCAATGTGGTTGCCGTACACTTTGCAATCTGAACTGTCTTCAGTTTAGAACATTCGCTAAGATATGGATAGGTGCTGCATCCACCGAGCATCTTCAGTGTGGTCAGGGTAGATGGAAAATATGGATGCGTTGTAACCATGCCATTCAATACGACAGTCGTTAGCTTTGAATTTGAATCCAAGCGCATACGATATTCCGTCGCAATCTTGCAATTAATGGTTAAACTGGTCAATTTCGTGTTTTTAACGATGGAATAATATTCCAAATCTGTAACGGAAGCCGGAATGGTAAGGGAGGTCAGTCCGGTATTGGAAAAAGCATAATTCTTAATAGTGGTAATATCCGCTGGTAAAACCACCTTACTTAATGCCGTACAACCATCAAACTGGCTATATTCAACCGTTTTAGAGTCACAGGAAGAAATTTCCACTGTACGTAATGCAGCAAACCCAGAAACTGACGGAAGCTTAATACAACCACCGAGAATTTTCAAGGTTTGAAGCGAACTTGGCAAGCGAACTTCTGAATTCATCTTTCCATAGGTAGTAAGGTTCTGCAAGGATGTCCATCCACTCATATCAAGAGCAAAAAATGAAGCATTGGACATCTCGCAGTGGATGGTCAGGCTGGTAACCTGAGCGGCACTGCTTGTGGTAAACGGATCTGCTAAACCATACTCTGCCGGTCTTTCAATCAAAACGCGAACATCGTTGATTGTAGCAGGAATCTCCACTATGGTACTCTCGCCATCATAGGACATAAACATATATGCTTCATTCACTTCGGAATAAACATAATGATAACCATCTACATCGATTGCTGCGGGAATTTCTGCATCTGCAGCAATGTCACCACTAAGATTTTCCTGGGAAACACTGTCTGCCAATACAGGAGAAACCGCCAACAAAGAAAGGCCAAGACCTAAAGCAAGACCTCCAATACATTTTGATAAAATATTCCACACTTTATTTCTCATAAGCAAAACTCCTTTTGGAAATGCGAAACTATTTTTGTAGTACCAATTTACCACATTTATAGGCTATGAGCAAGGATTTACGTCCAATTTTTGTCAACCAATCGTTTAAAATGAAAAAACGGAAGACAGCCGATTCGGCCATCTTCCGCTTTTAATTCCAGTTATTTTATTATTTATCCAATGATATCACTAATAATATCGCCTAACGCACCGCTCGGATCATTGATGATATCGTCCAGAGCACCACTTGGATCATTAATGATATCGTCAATCATACTGCTTGGATTATTAATAATTTCATCAATAACACTACCTGGGTTATTAATTATATCATTCAGACCTCCGGTAGGAGTTTCTCCGCCATTAATAAAATCATCGAAGGAAATTGTTTCCTCTGTTGGCAGTTCCCAGGAGAAGCCATTTTTGAAATAATCCAGAATATTTTGGCCGTTATGATCCGCAGTAGATAAGCTAATCACCCAGGCGATTAATGCGCCCTGGATCAAAACTGCCACTACTAATATTACTACTGTTAAACTTTTAGGGAATTCTTGCTTCATAGAAAATCCTTGTCCCTCAAATGAATTTATTTTTTCTTGCGATTCTTTTTCTTCTTTCCGCCCTGCTCTTCTTCCGGTTCGGAAGTCTCTTCAGGTTCAGAAATAGCTTCAGGTTCGGAAGTCTCTTCAGGTTCAGAAGTCGCCTCTAATACTAATGTTTCCTGCGGTTCAGAAGCCTCTTCTTTTTGCTCTGCAACCTGCTGTAACACAGAAGCCAAATTTATAACCTGCTGTTGCTTCTCTTCAGAATTTGACTCCTCTGTTTCGGATGCAGCCTCCGTCACAGTTTCCTCTGGAGTAACCTCTGGTGCTACCGGCTCCTCTGGAGCAGTCTCTGGCATCGCGGACTCAACTGGGTCATCCATGCGTGCATCTGCACGATCTACGGTCAGAATTCGTACATCCTTACGTGTATAATGCTCTTTATCTGCTTCCGCGTTGTCCTCACTAAGCTTGTATAACTCATTTATACGACCAACCAGGCGATATAAGCTCTCATCGCGCTCAAATCGAACTGCACGTAATCGGCGCAATTCGCAGCCAGTCTTTGTAAATGACTGCACTACCATTGTCTGTGAAGATGCCTTGGAAATCCAACTCAGCACTAAATCTTTTTGATCGGAGTCTAACCCGGAAATCGGTTGTTTTAACTGCTCCTCCAACTGATTCATGTAAATATATTGCGCCGGACGTCCAATTGGCCAATCGCCCAGAACACGGGCAATATCTGCAAATTCACCTGCAGAAAGAATCACCTTAACCTTTGCCTGGGCTGTACAGCCCAATATGGTCTTTAAGCATTCAACAAGCTCCGCATCTGCTTCTGCGGCCCCTAACATTTTTGTAAAGTCCTGAATAAAGACATAAATGGCAGGTGCCGAGGAAACCTCCTCCTGCATTCTGCGCGTAACTTCCTGTGCTAAATGACGCAGGATGTCCATAACGACCTCGCGGTCCGGATTATTGTTATATACGCGGGTATGTATCGGCATATGATTACGAATCCAGCCCAGAGAGCTGTCATAATCCATCATCCAGAGTTCCACATCGTCCGGATGATAATTCTTCACCAAACCCGCTAAAAGAACATTGGTTACGCTTCCGCGCGATTTGTGATTTCCGCCAATCAAATATGTTATATGGTGGTCTTCCTTAAAACCAATAGAAACCCCTTCGCCAATACAGTTTACACCAACTAACAGGTCTGTTTCCTCTGCATTTCGTGGTTGCGCTTCATTCTCCTGCACATCCACATAGTCTGAATATTGATCACTTCGACGATTCTGTGGGGTAGAACGGCTAACAATTGAATCAACAAATGTATTCTTTGGACCGGCACTGAAGGAATACCACAGGAACGGAGTCTTCTTTTCCTCATCTTCCGATCCACTTGCAGCCTTTAAATAAAACTGCTTATCTATGCACTGAAGAATTACACCCGTCTCACGCGCGTATTCCTTGCACATATCTTCCTTCGCAAGATTTGTTACCCAAATCACGCTCATGCCATATTTCTTCGCTGATAGAATAATATTGGTAATCGCATTTCGATTCTCAGGAGCAAAGTCCTCAACTCCGCCCACAATGAATAAAACGCTGCGTTCAATACGCTCAGATTCCTCTGCAGCCAGATTGTATTCCTCCACTGTTTTGAAGTTATCCAATCGCTCATCAATATCGCCACGAAGAGAAATCAATGCATCTACGGCTTCTGTCAGCTGCTCATCATTCTTTGGAACCTTTCCCATTATGAAGGAATCTTCCAGTTTTAAAAGTGCACCCAGGAGATTTGCGTTCTTTCTCTTCGCATCTAAAACGTATAACCGTCTTTCCCCCATAGGTGATTTCTGAATCATTTGAACCATCAGACTACGAAGACCGCTGTCAATCTGGTCCATATCGGACTTTGTTCCCTCGGTGTCAACCACCAGCAGGAATTCGTCTAATGCGCATAACATATTCATTGGGAAGTACAAAGTCTTCGTCTTTCCATCAAAGTACTTTAAGGCCGCTTCCTTGATATCCCCGCGTTCTTCATCAATTACAGGGAACGGATATCCCAAAGCACCCGGATTCCAGAATAATGGGGAGGTTTTTGGTTCTGTATATTCTGGATCCATGTGTTCCAGATCATACTCCAGATTTTCCGTTCGAACACCATGCTTGAGCTCTGTAAAATCATGCTCTGCCAGAATGTTATGTATCTGCGAAATTTCTTCAGACTTTTCGCCTTGCAGTCGCTTTTCTTCTGTTACAGAATCATCCTGACCTTTTGCACTTTCCTCTTCTGCAATTTTTCCTTTGTAAGTATCCTTTAATCTCGCCATAAACTTCAAAGCAGTTTCTGCTTCTTCGTACAGTCTTTTGGCAAATGGATCATCCAGACGACGTAAATCAATCTGCGCTGCCAGGCCCTTCAAACGATCCATGTTCAGTGAATAGTTTTTAGGAATTTCAATGGTCAGTACATTGGTACTGGTCAAACAGCGTTCAGCTCTTTTCTGAAACTGGCGAACAAGAATCTCCCATTCCGCCAGAGCCTCCAAGATACCTTCATATTCCTGCAGTTCGTTTTGGGTACAGTCCTTTTTACCCTGGATGCCAGCGAGCTCTAACTCGATGGCATCCAGTTTTTCAGTGTGTTCAAGGATTCTTTTATAATATTGTTGATACTTGTCCAGTAAGTTACTCATTTGACTCACCTGATTCACTCGATTCACTTGATTCACTCAGATTTGTTTCTTCTGACCGGTTCTCCAAAATCGTGATCGCATCCATTTTAAACGGAGATTCCTTAATCATAGAGAAATCCTTCTGAATGCCAAAGCGGTCACGGAACTGACGGAAACCAAGTCCATAGATATCCTTGCGATGGTTAATAACCTGTTCCTGTTCCTTGGCATATCCATCTTCACCAATCAAATAGAGATATTGGATGGAAGCCCAAACAGCCATACCCTCGTAAAGAATATCCTGTCTTTCCTTTTCAGGAAAAGCTTTTTTAATATCCTTCTGGTTCCAGTTAACATACTGCCAAATGTGCGTAAGCTCATGCACAACCGTCATGATTGCTGCAAGTCTAGGGCTGCCATTTTCAATATACATACTGAATACGCCCTTTTCCTTCTTGGCAAGACCCGTAACACGGGCGGCAAATTCCTTCGTTGGCTTGAAAATTGAGCCATGCATCTTTGCCATCTTTCTTGCATCAATCGTTCTAACACGAATTGGAACCTTGAAATCGATTTCGAAGAAGTTTTCCATCATCTGTAAATTCTGATGGAAGAGCTGCTTAAATTCATCAA
>JAZUHV010000103.1:0-1729 GCA_045641925.1 Butyrivibrio sp. | reverse complement strand
ATATAGAATGCTGATATAGCAAAATTTAATATTCTATGGAGGAAGAGTCATGCGTAAATTATTCGAAAATGATATAGTCGAAATCCTGTACGGTGCAACTCTGCTCGGTGCCGGTGGCGGTGGCTCGCTGAAACAGGGCCTCGATATGCTAGAGGGTCTGAAGAAAGACGGCAACAAGATTGAATTGGATTTGCTGGATTTAGATGAGATTGGTGATGACGAGTATGCCGCTGTAGTTTGCGGTCTCGGTTCTCCTGTCGCCATGTTGGGTTCAGATAAGCCCGCTTTTGGCCCTGATGCTGTAAACGCATTTAAGGCTTTCCAAAAGGCATTTATTGCTGAAGGCAAGGAAGTCAAATATCTGCAGTCTGGTGAGATGGGTGGTTTCAACACCTTCACTCCCATGCTGGTGGCTATCCTGTCTGATAAGGATCCCGACAAGCGTATCAAGATGGTGGACGTGGACTGTAATGGCCGAGCTGTCCCGGAATTGAATACCACGCTGACTGCTTATTGGAACCATCCTCCCAAGCCTATGGGACTCGGTAGCCTGTATGGTGACGAAGTCGCTGTATATCCGGTTAGTGACCAGTCCGGCGAACAGATTGCACGCGCGTTGTGCATGCTGTATGATATGCGTATTGGTTTCTCCACTTGGGGTATGAACAAGGCAGAGATGCGTGAGGCGCTGGTTCCTGGCTGCGTCACAAAGGCGCAACAGATCGGTAAGGCAATTTTGGCTGTCAAGGATAATGGCGGCGACTTGATGACCGAACTGAAAAAGGCGTTTGAGGTTAGAGAATTCTGCCACGGCACCATTGAAAAGCTGGATATCAAGGCTGAAGGTGGCTT
This sequence comes from Butyrivibrio sp., assembly GCA_045641925.1. Taxonomy (GTDB): domain Bacteria; phylum Bacillota; class Clostridia; order Lachnospirales; family Lachnospiraceae; genus Eshraghiella. Next base: position 877 of record JAZUHV010000103.1, on the reverse strand, counting down.
TGACTATGGCACCACCGTTGTCAAGGGCGAGGACGGTCACAAATATTTCATTGATTTCAAGAATGAGAACCTCATTCTGCGCGATGAGAACGGTGACACCATCATGACGGCTCCCGACGGTATTGGTATGGTTGATATGGACACGCTGATGCCTCTGACTAACGCAGATACGAAGGTCGGCATGAAGGTACTGGTTACTATGACACCTGCCCACCCCAATTGGTGGGATGCTGAACGCAAGCCTTATGAGTGCTGGCTGCCTGAGCTGCAGAAGGTTGGTATGAAGGGCGAGCAGGTTCGCTATTAATTCAAAGAAAAGACGGAAGAAATCATGGGAGTTTTAGATAATATACAACCAAGCAATGTCTTTCGGTTTTTTGAAACGATATGTTCAATACCGCATGGATCCGGCAATACCGATGGCATTGTTCAATATCTTTTGCAATTTGCGGAAGAACGTGGATTGGAAGGTTGGCATGACCATGTAAATAATGTCATTATCCGAAAGGGCGGAAGTCCCGGTTATGAAAACGCAGAAACCATTATCTTACAGGGACACCATGACATGGTTTGCGAAAAAGACGATGGAATGGAATTTAACTTCGAGACCGACCCGATTCAGCCGTACGCAGATGGTGATTGGATTCGAGCAAAGGGAACCACTCTTGGTGGAGATGATGGCATCGCCGTGGCAATGATTTTGGCCATATTAGATGATGATACATTGCCGCATCCTCCTATTGAGGCACTGATTACGGCTGATGAAGAAATTGGCATGCCGGGTGCGTTTGGCTTCGATTGCACGCAACTGAAAGGCCGCAAATTAATTAACCTCGATTCGGAATTTGAAGGTGTATTACTGTGCAGTTGCGCAGGT
>JAZUHV010000102.1:0-16974 GCA_045641925.1 Butyrivibrio sp. | reverse complement strand
CGCTTGATGTCATATACAAACTGCTTTTGAAAGTAAAAAGCATGATTTTTGTCTGATACATTCCTTCCATATGTAGCAGAATAAATAGGATGGTATGGCTTAGAATCCTTACTTCTAACCTGTATATGCTTTCCATTAGATGTATGAATAAAACCATCTGAACTTGTTTCTATGTGCTGTTTGAGCTGACGACAAATGGAATAATAATCATCTCGCCAGATATCACGTAATTCTGCAAATTGTGGCGTTGCCAAATCTATATTAATACTTGGTAAAAACATCCACGTTCTTGGATCACCATCTTTACATACTGGCACATAAAGAATATTACTAATCTTTTCGTATAAGTGTGTTTCTTCAAAAGGACGCTGCTGTATCAATTCATCAATCACACTACTAATCTGCGTGATAAAAACGGTCTCCTTCGGGTTCCCCATTGAATCGCATTTATTTGTTTTCAGTTCTCCATCTTCAAAATCTAAATTAGTACTTGAAAGATGCATGCCTAATGCTAATTCCAGCAACTGGCCGGTTTTACCTTTATTTACAATTATCATATCCATATCAGATGACGAGAAAAGCTCTCCAAATCTAATTCCTGCTAATGAATTGAACTTCTCACATGCTTCTTGTAACCTCATATAATTTCCTCCATTACGCAAAAAATAGTCTATATTCAGTCGCCCAAATACAGACTATATTATATCACGATCATGTCAGAATGTACATAACCGCACTACTTCAAACGCTATAAAATTACAAAAAACAACAATAAAAACGAGGGGGGTAATACTATTCGCGCACAAGCATACTATTCCGGCGCACAACCTATGCACAAATAATAATTTACCCCCCTCTTGAAATTCTGGGTTCTATATACATTTTTTCCTGCTAAAAACACAGGTACATATTCGCAGGAAAAGTCCTGAAACCCGCTTAAACTGGGGCTTTACGCGATAGCAAGCACACAGTTTCAACGTGCACCGTTCCCGGGAACATATCCACGCATCCAATCTTCTCCACCTTGTATCCTCTGGCGGTGAAGATTTCCAGGTCCCTTGCGAGAGAGGTTGGTTTGCAGGAGACGTATACGATTCGGTTCACGCCGAAATTGATAATCTTTTCGATTGCCTTTGGATGGATACCATCACGTGGCGGATCCAGGATGATGGTATCTGGCTTGTCGGTCAGTTCATCTACCACCTTTAGGACGTCACCGGCTAAGAACTCACAGTTAGAAAGGCCATTGCGCCTAGCATTCTCTCTGGCAGCCACAACAGCTTCCTCGATGATTTCCACGCCTACTACCTTAGTCGCTACGGGTGCCACAATCTGCGCAATTGTGCCGGTCCCACTGTATAAATCAAAGACGACCTTATTGGTACAATCGCCCACATATTCGCGAACCTTGGAGTACAACACCTCTGCGCCCAGTGAGTTCGTCTGGAAGAAAGAAAATGGAGTAATCTTGAAGGTTAGGCCAAGTAATTCCTCTTCAATGAAATCACGACCCCATAAAAGTTCTGTGCCTTCGTTAATGACCGCATCGGCAAGTGCATCATTTGAGGTGTGTAAAACGCCCACCAGTGTGCCTTTAAATCTTCCATCCTCCTGCAGTTTGGCAAGCATTGCTGCGTATTCCTGAAGATTTCCATCCATTTGTGTAGAGGTAATGATATCTACCAAAATCTGGCCGGTTTTAATGGCTTTACGCACCAGCAAATGGCGCAGATAGCCTACATGCTGCATGCTATGATAAAATGGCAGATTTTTATTTGCACACCAGTCCCTGGTGGCAGTCAGAATCAATCGGAAGTCCGCATCCATAATGGTGCAATCCTTCACATGCACGATGTCATAAAAACTGCCAATTTTATGCATACCTAAAGAAAGCGGACCATCCTTATACTCATCGCCAAAGGTAAATTCCACTTTATTTCTATAATCCTCTACCAAAGGGCTTCCGGTAATTGGCTGGAATTCATATTCAGACACTACACGGTCCATCATCGCCTTTACCTGAGCTTCCTTGATTTTTAACTGTTCTGCATACTCAACGCTCTGGTAGGTGCATCCCCCACAAGCGCGAAAATGCGGACACACATTTGGATTGGTCTCGATTGGAGAATTCTCCAATACTTCCTTTAGCAATCCTTCTGCCCGTCCGCTTCTTTTCTTTGTTACTCGAAAACTGATTTTCTGCCCCGGAATCGCATTTTTAACCTGGCAAACTTCCTCGTCCACCTGCACCAGCGCCTTGTTTGGAAACTCAACACTGGTTACGACTCCCTCATAAATTTCACCTTTTTTCATTGTCTTCCTTCTTTTTAGCGAATAATGTTATTAAAATGATGGCCAATCCACCAATAACTGTCACTCCAATAATTAACCACTGGTGCGGCTGTAAGCGGGTCTGCAAATGTAATGTTGTTTGATAAGCAATCATGATTAGTAAAAACACTGCACCAGCCAAGGAGATGATTCTTGGAAACCATTTTTTCGGAATAACAATCATTAATACAATCCCTGTCGCCAAAGGAATTAAACATAAAAATGATGCCCAAATCGGCCATCCCTCTTCGCCTGAGAAAAAGTTCGACGTGATGTGAACCTTCGTCATAAAATAAAACACTCCGCCTACAATCATCAGCATCCCGACAATCATAGCAAGCAATTCCCCTTTTGCTCCTACATTCTTATTCATAATACTCCCCTATCAAAAGATAAGGCGGGAACAGCGTCCCGCCTTATGGTTCTTTCATCATCCTACAAATGAAGGATTAATCCTCTACTTCGATGTCATCATCATCGTCATCGAAATCCTCTTCATAATCCTCTAAATAATCTGGCTTTAAGTACTTCCAAAGGAAGTATCCTGCAACACCAATAACGGTTAATGCGCCAACCACAATCAATACGGTAGTAACAATCTTAGAAACCTTTGGTCCCTCTTCGTTAACTACTACTACATCCTCTTCAGGCTTTGATAACTCTTTTAACTTTGCTAATTTCATATGAAACCTTCCTTTCTATCCCGTGCATTTGATTCTCTTGGAATCTATGGGACTATTGTACCATATTGAATCGAATATTTCTATCCCTTCTTTATGTTTTTTTACACTTTTTATAGTTTCTCCAATTTGGCAAAGGATGCAAACATCTTCTTGGTTCCGGCTGTATCAAAATCCACGGTTACCTCATAATCACGACCACCATTTTTTAACAATACCACCGTTCCATCCCCAAATTTCTGATGATGCACACGATCCCCTTCTGCATAATCCGGCGTTCCTCCCGGCGCAGCTGGCTTTTTATCAAAGGTCCCTCGTTTCATGGCTTCCACCTGAAATGAATAACCTGGTGCTTTTCCATGTTCACGCACCGGCTGACTGATATATTCTTCATTGCTGATTGAGCGGGTTTCATAACGACTGCCATAGCCTCCCACCGGTTCGCCATCTATGCTGCCTCCAAACCGAAAGGTTGCACCTCTTTGTGAGCCCTGTGCACTGCTAGTTACATATTCCTTCGGAATTTCCTTTGCAAATCGGGACAATGGATTTGCCTGCGTCTCACCACGCACCATGCGCATTCTGGCCGCGCTTAATACCAGACGTTCCTTCGCACGGGTAATGCCAACATAAGCCAATCTGCGTTCCTCCTCCATGTCACTGGTATCGCCCGAAGAAATACTCATATAGCTTGGAAAAAGTCCGTCCTCCATGCCGACCATATACACCACAGGAAATTCCAGACCTTTTGCTGAGTGAATGGTCATTAGGGATACCACATTGGATTCCTGATCCATATTATCAATATCCGCTACCAGCGCCACCTCCTCTAAAAAGCCTGAAAGCGTTGGTTCATCCGTCTGTTCTTCATAAGTTACTGCCTTAGAAATCAATTCATCAATATTTTGAAGTCGTTCCTCGGCATCCTCCGGCGTATCATTTTCCTTCAAATAGTCTGCATAATGGATTTCGGTAAGCACCTCGCGAATCAGTTCGCTAACACTCATATGTGAACTCTTCGTACGGAACGCACCTATCATTTTCACAAATGGCTCAATCTTCTTTGCCGCCTTAGCAACCGCGGCCATCTGGTTGGCTTCGCGAAGCGCTTCATAAAAGCTGATTCCCATCTGATCCGCATAACTGTCTAAACGTTCCATTGTGGTTGCACCAATGCCGCGCTTTGGCACATTGAGAATTCGCTTAACGGCAACATCATCCAAGCCATTATCAATGGTCTTTAAATATGCTAAAACATCCTTGATTTCTTTTCTGGCATAGAAGTTTACACCACCATAAATACGATACGGAATATTTTCATAAATCAATTTTTCTTCCAGCACTCGGGACTGCGCATTGGTTCTATAGAGGACTGCCAGGTCCTTATATTCACAACCTTTGTTGATTTGCGTAATAATATCTGCCGCCACTCCGGATGCTTCCTCATATCCATTCTCATATATATTCAGGCCAATCTTGTCGCCATCCCCATGGTCCGTCCAAAGGTGTTTGCCTTTACGGCCTGTGTTATTCGCAATCACAGCATTGGCTGCATTCAAAATATTCTGCGTAGATCGATAATTCTGCTCCAGTCGAATGGTCACAGTCTCTGGAAAATAACGCTCAAAATTTAGAATATTCATAATATTTGCGCCACGGAATTTATAGATGGACTGGTCATCATCTCCCACCACGCATAAATTCTTGTGGCCATCAGCCAAAAGCTTTACCAGTTGGAACTGTGCCGTGTTGGTATCCTGATACTCATCCACCATAATGTACTGAAAACGTTTTTGATACTGTTCACGTACTTCGGCATCCTCACGCAAAAGTTTTACGGTCAGATTGATAATATCATCGAAATCGACCGCATTATTTTTCTTTAACGCGTCCTGATATTCCTGATAAAGTTCCGCAATTTTTCGTTCAAAATAATGATTGCCCGCCTTCAGGTACAAATCGTCCGGTGTCAAAAGTTCATCCTTTGCGTGTGAAATTTCCGCAAGAACGGCTTTTTCCTTATACTGCTTAGGATCAATGTCTCTCCGTTTGAAGATGTCCTTCATCAGGGATTTTTGATCATCGGTGTCATAAATCGTAAAGTTCGTGGAATATCCCAGACGGTCAATATATCTGCGTAAAATACGTACACAAGCTGCATGGAAGGTCATAATCCACGCTGCATCTGCGCCAAAGCCCACCAGCTCATCCACACGCTCACGCATTTCTTTCGCGGCTTTATTCGTAAAGGTAATCGCCAAAATGTTATAACCATTCACACCCAAATCATCAATCAAATGAGCAATGCGGTATGTAATCACACCCGTCTTTCCGGACCCCGCACCAGCAATCAAAAGGACAGGTCCTTCCGTCTGCAGAATGGCTTTTTTTTGCATTTCGTTCATACGATCTAAGTTCATAACAGTTCCTCTTGTGAAAAATAAGGGTGCCCGCTATGCACGAGCACCCTTGAAAGTACTACTTTTGAAAATGAATTCTTTACATTCCCATCTTTGCCTTTAATGCAGCCAATTCATCATCAACTGCAGGGGAAGATACAGAATACTTAGCCTTTAAGTCTTCTACCTGTTCGGTCTGACCGGACTTATTTAATTCTGCGGCAGCATTTGCCTCATCTAACATCTTATCTGCCTTCGCTTCCATACGATCAAATGCGGAAAGATCTGCAGCTACGCCATTCATGCTCTCGCCAACCTTGTTCACAGCCTGCTGAGCCTTTGCTACGCTAATCTTTGCCTTGATGGTATCGCGACGCATCTCTAAGGTGCTGATGTCATTGGTCAGCTTATCATACATCTGACGCATCTTAACAGCATTATCATGTGCCAAAGCAGCTGCCTGCTCTAATGCAGCAAGCTTTGTTTCCATCTGCTGCTTCTGAGTGAGGAACTTTCTTGCATCATCATCATTACCAGCAAGTACAGCCTTCTCTGCGTAGGACTGTAAGGAAGCAATCTCTTCCTTGCACTTTTCAACATCTCTCTTAGCTTTGGTCTCATCTGCCATAACAGAAACTGTTTCCTGCTTAACCTTTGCAAGGTCTTCGGTCAGATTACGCATATACTGATCAATCATCTTTTCTGGATCTTCAGCCTTATCTAACAGTGCGTTGATATTGGCTTCCATAATGTCTTTGAATCTCTTTAAAATACCCATTTCAATAATCCTCCATTTTTTTACCCTTATTGTGAGCCATGCCCACAGACAAATAGTATTATACCACAGTTACTGACTAAAGTCACTAATTCTTCGTTTCCAGACCCAGGCGTTCAAATACCATATCATAGCCATCACAGCCATAATTCAAGGAACGATTCACGCGGCTGATGGTCGCAGTTGACGCACCGGTCTTATTCGCAATATCCAAATAGGTTCTGCCCTCTCGAAGCATCTTTGCCACCTCATAGCGCTGAGACAATGCAAGTAATTCATTTATGGTACATACATCCTCGAAAAATGCATAACACTCTTCCTTGGTTTCGAGCTTTAAGACTGCATCAAAGAGATGATCAACAGCCTCTGTTCTTACATTTTTACTCATATTAAAAACACCCCTTTTAATGAAATCGCAGATTTTCTGCACTTTTATAGTTTAACACTTTAGAGTGTGCTAGTCTAGTACGAATTTACGAATCACTTCGGCGATCCCATCCTCGTTATTACTCGGTGCAATGTAATCTGCAGCAGCCTTCGTAGCTTCCACACCATTGCTCATAGCCACACCCATTCCGGCATATTCCAGCATAGTTTTGTCATTATAGCCATCCCCAAATGCCATCAGCTCCTCGCGTTTTACGCCAAGGCTTTCAATCAGTTTTTCCAGACCGAAGGCTTTGTGGACATTCTTTGGCATAATCTCCAGAAAAAACGGTTCGGAGCGATATACTTCCATTCGGTCATGCAGCTTTTCCCACACATGCTTCTCCACCTCCGTCAGCACATCTCCATCACCCAACATCAGAAATTTATTAACAGGATAATCCAAAAAGGTCTTCATATCTGGGATTTCTTTACGCGCAAGGCCATTAATACGAGCTTCCAGCTGCAGATATGGGTCGTCAATGGTCTCCGAAACTACCGTATTTCCTTCATAATCATAAGTCATCAAATGAACGCCCTCTGATTTTGCCAAATCGCAAATCTCCCCATAATATTCCTGCGGAAGAAGGATGTTGTGAACATAACTGCCATCCGCGCAGGAAATAATCTTTGCACCATTGGTGCAGAGCACATATCCGCCCAGTTCCTTCAGATTCAATTCTTCGACATAACGGTCAATTCCTTTTGCAGGTCGACCAGACGCAATCACTATTTTGCATCCCTGCTTGGCAGCGGCGGTTATTGCCTCCTTCGTGCGGGGCGTAATCTCTTTTTTAGAATTTACCAGCGTTCCGTCAATATCAAATGCAAGCACTTTATACTTCATGGTGTTCTCCAATAAAGAAGCCGGGTAAATTACCCGGCCCCATCTCTTTCTTACTGATTTCCGTACTTTTCCATCTGCTCCTTAATCAGAGCACCATCGGCAAAGTAGTTAATCTTCATAGCTTCCTTTACATCCTCTAAGGTCTGTGCCGCTACGCGTTCAGCCTTTTCGGAACCTGCCTTTAAGATTTCATAAACCGCAGGAATGTTCTTCTCCCATTCCTTACGGCGCTCACGGATTGGCGCAAGTTCTGCCTGCATTACCGCATTTAAGAACTTCTTAACTACCATATCGCCAAGTCCGCCACGTGTGTAATGGTCCTTCAATTCCTGAAGATTTGCATATTCCGGAAGGAACATTGCGAAATGCTCTGGCTTACTGAATGCATCCAGATACGTAAATACCACATTACCCTCAACATGGCCCGGATCATCCTTTTTAATGTGCGTAGGATCGGTATACATACCGCGAATCTTATTCCATACTTCCTCTTCTGTATCTGCAAGGTAAATGCAGTTTCCAAGGGACTTACTCATCTTTGCCTTGCCGTCTGTGCCAGGCAGTCTTAAGCAGGCTGCATTATCCGGAAGAAGAATTTCCGGCTCAACCAAAGTACCTTCCTTATAAGTCTGATTGAACTTACGAACAATTTCTCTGGTCTGCTCAATCATTGGCTCCTGATCCTCACCTACTGGCACAATATTGGCCTTGAAGGCAGTGATATCTGCAGCCTGGCTAATTGGATAAGTAAAGAAACCTACCGGAATCGAAGTCTCAAAATTACGCATCTGAATCTCAGCCTTTACAGTCGGATTACGCTGCAATCTGGACACAGTAACTAAGTTTGCATAGTAGAAGGTTAACTCGGTCAATTCCGGAACCATGGACTGAATGAACAGGGTTGACTTATTCGGATCCAAGCCTACGGACAAATAGTCCAGGGCAACCTCAACAATGTTCTGACGTACCTTTTCAGGATTATCTGCGTTATCGGTCATTGCCTGTGCATCGGCAATCATAATAAAAATATCATCATATTCTCCGGAGTTTTGTAACTCTACTCTTCTGCGAAGAGAGCCTACATAATGGCCCACATGCAATCTTCCTGTTGGTCTGTCTCCGGTCAAAATTATTTTACTCATAAATATACCTTTCCATTCCGTGCAAATCGCACAATTCAATTACTCAATAGTATAGCCCTCGCGGGACATTTTCGCAACCTTCAATCACTTCTGGGACTTACTTTCGTGTTCACCCAAATGCAATGGTCTGAAGCCCTCTCCCATAACCTCATTGGATTCCATAATAATCATAAAGGCATTGGGATCCGCTTCCTTCACAGCCTGCTGCACCATCACCATCTCCTTGGTGTTGCATGCACACATAACCACCTCACGCGGGTCGTCCTTATAACCGCCGCGTGCCTGAATAATTGTGGAGCCGCGGTCGCAGACGTGGTCAATGGTATCACTAATCAGGCGTCCATGGTCCGTCACTATCATTGTCATCTTGCCAGCATTAATTCCGTACATCACCTTATCCAGTACAAAAGCAGTGATAAAGTTAACAATCAAGCCGCAGATGATACCTTCCATATCCCGTAACATGATTCCGGTACTGATAACAATCACAAAATCCACTACGAAGGTAATCTTTCCAATGGACCAGTGCGGTTTCTTTGCTTTAATTGCCATCATAACAAAATCGGACCCGCCGGTAGAAGAATTCTTCATATAAATCAGAGCCAGACCTCCACCGGACAATACGCCACCACAAATAGCAGCTAATATACGTCCTCCGGTATCTGCCACCTCATAAACCGGAAACATCGGTGCTAAATAGTCAATCATGATGGAAGATACAATTGTCGCAGCGATAGAATTAAAGAAAAATTTCTTTCCAATTAAATGATAACAGATAATCGCAACTGGAATATTCAAAACAATCGTCGACAAACCAACTGGAATGTGCCAAAACTGATATAACAGAATGGATATTCCATAAAAACCCGTCATTGGGAACTTGGCCTGTACAACAAAGTTATACATACCTGCAGCAATAATCACGCAGCCCAAAAGCTGAACCAAAATTGAACTGATAATACTTTTTGCCTTTTCAGACTTTTTCATAACCTAATCATCAAACCCCTTATATTACTATTTCACATCTCAAGGACACCATCTGCTATTATAACGAAATCATTTCCCGAAAACAACACACTTTCACGCGTGAAAAGTACCAATTTTATCCAATTCTCTTATTGATAAAACTGGGCGACTTCGATATAGTAGATACTGTTCCTTAAAATTTATGTGCTTGGAGTTATTTATGATTTTCGGAAAACAGATCAATCGATATTATCTACGTTATTCTTGGATTCTTCTCCTTGGATTGTTATCTCTGGTCGCAGTTGACCTGGGACAATTAAAAATCCCTGAATTATACCGCATGGTTGTCAATGGAATGAATAATGGAGTAGTTGAGGTCGGTGGTGAAGCACTTCCATTCAACCTTGAATTTCTGCTCGATCAGGTATGCCTTCCACTCATTATTGTTATCCTGATGATGGTCGGTGGCCGATTCCTGTGGCGCGTATGCTTCTTTGGTTCTTCCATTAAGGTGGAGACCGACCTTCGTGACCGCATGTTTGCACATTGCAAGGATTTGTCCCAGCAATATTATCAGGTAAACAAGGTCGGCAACTTAATGAGTTTATTTACGAATGACTTAGAGACGGTTCAGGATTGCTATGGAAATGGTGTATTGATTTTCTTTGATGCACTGTTTTTAGGTGCGTTGGCATTTATTAAGATGCTTCGTATGAACTTGTTTTTAACTTTGTTGTCCTTAATTCCAATGGCCTTTTTATTGGCAATTGGTATGCTGGTGTCCAAAGTGTTAACGAAACGTTGGGAGGAACGTCAGGAGGCGTTCTCCGCACTCTCCGATTTCTCGCAGGAAAGCTTCTCCGGAATTGCAGTTATTAAAGCATTTGCAAAGGAAATCAAAGAGTTTCGTGCCTTCTGCAAATTAAATAAACAAAACGAAGACATTAACGTATCCTTCACCAAAATAGAAACCATCTTAAATGTGTTCATCGTTTTGGCTGTTGAGTCCATTGTTTGCGTTATCTTAGGCTATGGCGGATACCTCGTTTATAATAAGACCTTCGATGCCGGCCAGATGATTGAATTTATCGGCTATTTCACTGCCATTGTGTGGCCAATCGAAGCCATCGCCCTTCTTTTGGAAATGAGAGCACGTGGCAAGGCTTCCTTAAAACGTATCAGCGAATTGCTTGATGCCAAGGTAGATGTAACGGATGTGGATGTCACAGATCCTGGGGAGGTATCCGGAGATATTGAATTCAGAAATTTAGATTTCACTTATCCTGGTAATGAGGCTCCAACCCTGCATAACATCAGTTTCCATATACAAAATGGAGAAAACATCGGCATCATCGGGCGAACCGGTTCCGGAAAAACCACGATTGTGGATTTGATTGCCCGTACCTACAATGTGCCGGATGGAACGATTTTTATTGATGGTCACGATGTGAATCGTATTCCAATCCGCCGCGTGCGCGAAAGTCTGGCCTATGTGCCGCAGGACAACTTCCTGTTTTCTGACACCATTGAAAACAACATTGCTTTCGCCTGCGAAGGACAAATTAACCGTGACGAAATCATTGCCGCTGCAGAGTTATCCGATGTCCACGATAACATCATCGAATTCCCTGAACAGTACGATACCGTTTTGGGCGAACGAGGTGTTACCGTTTCCGGTGGGCAGAAGCAGCGTATTTCCATTGCACGCGCCCTGTTAAAGAATGCACGCATATTAATTTTGGATGATTCCGTTTCTGCTGTAGATACAAAAACGGAACGTAAAATTATTGATTCCCTGAAACAAACCCGCCGCGGCAAAACCACCTTAATGATTGCGCACCGCATCAGTACCGTTGAGCAAATGGATAAGATCCTCTTTGTAGACGAAGGCGCCATCGTGGACTTCGGTACACACGCCGAACTCTCAGAGCGTTGTCCAGCCTACGCACAGATGGTCAAGCTGCAGCAATTAGAAGACGAAAGAAAGGAGCGTGAAGCAAATGCCTAATTTACATGCATACTACCCTCTCCTTTTGACAGGTGCTATTGTCGGCGTGTTCTCTTTGGTTTTGACATTGGCCTTCATTTTTATGAAGGATAAGAAAAATGCCATCGGCTTCGACCGTAACATGAAGGGTGGCGACCTGGTTAAGCGTCTGCTGCATTATGCAAAGCCTCACATTGGAAGCTTCGTTTTAGTATTCTTTTTGATGTTAGTTTCAATTGCATATGATGTCTTCTCACCAATTTTAGTCGGTCGTGCAGAGGAATTGGTAAAGGGAACCTTTGAAATGAATCAGTTACTTCGTGTGGTATTGACATACGCAGGTGTTTTGATTGTTTCACAGGCATGCACCTATGTAGAGGCCATCGTTTTACAACGAACCGGTCAGCGCATCATCTCCGCAATCCGCGAAGATTTGTTTACCCATATCGAGAGTCTGTCGCACAATCAGCTACATAGCATCCCTGTCGGTAAACTGGTAACACGTGTCACAAACGATACCAATGCCATCTCTATGATGTTTACACAGATTTTAATTACTCTGTTAAAGAGTGTGTTCGTCATCATCGGCGTTGTAACTGCAATGATTTGCCTGAATTATGAACTTTCCCTGATGGTACTTTGCTTTATGCCTTTTGTGGCTTTATTTACCATCATCTTCAGAAAGTTCTCCCGCCGTGCTTACCGCCATGTGAAGGATGGCACTACGGATATTAATACCTTCTTATCCGAGAATCTTTCCGGTATGAAGATCACACAGATTTTTAATTGCGAAGGTAAAAAGCTTTCTGAGTTCCGTACCAGAAACAAGGCATTGTCCAAAGCTAAAAATGAGCAAATTTTCGTATTCAGTATATTCCGGCCGTTGGTCTATATGCTGTACATTTCCTCTATTCTTTGCCTGTTCTACTTATCCGGCAAGGGATATATTGACAAGACCGTATTTGCCGGTCAGGTCATCACCAGCGGTACTTTGGTAACCTTTTATATGTACACTACCAAGTTCTTTACTCCGATTCAGACCCTTGCAGAGCAGTTCAATTACCTGCAGTCTGCATTTGCGTCTGCAGAGAAAATCTTCTCTATTATGGATATGGAGCCGGAGATTCAGGACAGCGAGGAGGCCATTGAATTAGAAAGTCTTCGTGGCGAAATCGAATTTAAAAATGTCTGGTTCGCTTACGAAGATGAAGAATGGATTCTAAAGGATGTATCCTTCCACATTAATGCAAAGGAAACGGTGGCCTTCGTTGGTTCCACCGGTTCCGGAAAGACAACCATTCTTTCTCTGCTTTGCAGAAACTATGACATTCAAAAGGGTCAGATTTTAATTGATGGAATCGATATCAAAAAGATAAAGATTTCCTCCCTTCGAACACACTTTGGGCAGATGTTACAGGATGTATTCCTCTTCTCCGGAACAGTCCGCAGCAACATTGTTCTTCGCAATGAGGATTTCACGGAGGAAGAAATCAAAGAAGCCTGCCATTATGTCAATGCAGACCACTTCATCAATAAATTACCGAATGGTCTGGATGAAGAGGTTCGTGAACGTGGTAACAATTTCTCCGCAGGCGAGCGTCAGCTTCTTTCCTTCGCCCGCACCATCATCCATAAGCCGGAGGTAATGATTCTCGATGAAGCCACCGCAAATATTGATACAGAGACCGAGGTCCTGATTCAGGATTCTTTGGAAAAGATGATGAATATCGGCACCATGTTAATGGTAGCGCATCGTTTATCCACCATTCAGCACGCGGATAAAATCATCGTCATCTCCCACGGCCGCATCTTAGAGGAGGGCAACCATTTCGAGTTATTAGAAAAGAAGGGTGCCTACTACGAATTGTACAAATTGCAATATGAGCAATAAAACAAAAAGAGTTCCGAAACATTTCGGAACTCTTTCTTTTTCATGTAAGATTTTTCTACTGTGGTCCAATATACTCATTCTTATCAAAGCCAAGAATGATTTCAAAGATTGGTGTTAAGAATAACATACCAACATAGAATCCGCCGCTATGACCATATGCTCTTGTCAGCTTCCATGGAATAATGAATGCTGCATAGATTTCGCCATATACAGGAATCAGAACCTTGAACATGTTAGCGCCTCTACCAGTTGCAATTTTGTACAACTGCCAGGTACCTGCAAATGGAATTAATGTGAACCAGCCTGGAACGCCAGCCTTGGTGAACATCTTCCACTGTGCGACAATCAGTAAAACACCAACAGCAATACAAGCAATAGCAATAGCTGCAAGTGTACCTGTTCCAAGTGCCGCAAGGTCAAACCCATTAGAACTTGATCCCATCCGTTTATCCTCCCCCTTCTAAATGATATGAATATCATATCACATATTTCCTACGACCTCAACGATATTTCCTGTCGAAATGCCTCCAATTTACGCTTACCTTCATCCGTAACCGGTTTAATCCATTTTCCTGAATACATATGAATCTGCATCAGAATAAAACGAATCGGCTCGTCCGCATAACATAATGCAAATACTAATAAAAAGGGCGCATGGAAAACATAATTTGCAATGCATGCAGATGGAAGCACCAGCACATACATAAATATAATTTCCAAAACGGTTCCATAGATGGCATCACCTGCGCTTCTAAAGGTATCATTTTGAACCCAATTGCCCATGCGGATAACCATAACCGCGCCGTAAATAATCAAAAGCATCGTACCGTACCAGTACGAGTCGCCCTCAAGGCTCATCTTATGCAGGAGCGGATTATGAATTGCAAAAAGAATCATAACCACCATAAAAATACAGGCCTGACAAAGATAGACTACTCGCTTGGCGCGCTCATATGCCAAACGCAATTCGCCCGCGCCAACACCCGCGCCCACCAGAACAGAGGATGCATTGGAAAAGCCGGCAAAAAAACCAATCAGCAGACCTTCTAACGTACGTAAGACCGCCATCGCTGCGATAGCATCTTCTATCTGATGACCCAGTACAATGTTAATTACCAGATTGCCGACGCCGATCAAAACCTCATTTAGCAAAATCAGAGAACATTTTTTAAAAAACAGGCTGATAAATTGCTTATCCCATCGGAAGAAATTCTTCACATGAAACAGGTATGGATAACGACGGGCCGCTGCCACAATAATCATAATGGACACATTTACCAGACCTGCACATACCGTGGCCAATGCAGCGCCTTCTACGCCCATAACGGGAGCTCCAAGGTTTCCAAAGATAAATACCCAATTCAAGAACAAATTGGTCGCTACGGACGCAATAGACGCAATCAGCGGAATTCGCACACGCTCTGTAGAGCGCAAAAGCGAACTGATCGCGATAGAAATGATCTGCAATGGATATGACCAGCCAACAATACGAAGATATCGAACGCCAACCTCCTGAATGTTCACCTTGTCCGTATATAAATTCATAACCACCTGTGGGAAACCAATTCCGAGCGTAGCAAATATAGCTGCCACCGTCAGCATGCAGGTCAGGGTAATACCGAAGGAACGCTCAATGTTTCGTTCCTCCCTCGCACCCCAATACTGGGACATGAACAAAATACCGCCGCCTACAAAGCCCCAGTAGCATGAAACCAGAAGGTTGGTGAACTGTGCACATAAACCGACAGCGGAAACGTTGGTCTTGCTGCCAATAGCCGCAATCATCATCGTGTCCACCATCGTTCCCGTCGTGGTAAGGAGATTTTGCAGCGCCACCGGAATCGCAATGGCCGCCAAAGCCTTTATAAATTTCCCCCATTCAAATTTGCTTGAATTCATCGTTACCGAACCTTCGTTTCTCCTTTGAGGACTTTCTGATAATCCTCATAATTCTTTTGTAAAAGAGTTGGTGTGTCTAAGTGATATGGACACCTGCCAACGCACTGATTGCAATGAATGCAGGTCTCAATCTTCTTCATCTCTGCCTGCATATCCTCTCCAAGCCATGCTTCAGATGGAGCTCGGCGAAGCATCAGCGACATTCTTGCACACTGATTGATCATAATTCCCTGCGGACATGGCATACAGTAACCACAACCGCGACAGAATTCGCCCATTAATTCCTTCTGCTCTGATGCAATATACGCTTGCATTTCTGGTGTCATGGCAGGCGTATTCTCAAAGTAAGACAGCCACTCCTCTAATTCCTCCAGCTTCTGCACACCCCAAATTGGAAGCACATTGTCAAACTGCGTCATAAAGGCCATCACAGCATCAGAATGATTGATTAAGCCACCCGCAAGCCCCTTCATGGCAATGAAGCCCATATTATGCGCCTTAGCGGCCTTTGTAAGCTCAATTTCGCGTTCGGCGGCCAAATAGCTGAATGGATACTGAATCGTCTCATATAGGCCGGATTCGACACATTCATGCGCAATTTCGATCTTATGTGCAGTCACACCGATATGACGAATCTTCCCCTGCGCTTTAGCCTCTAACATGCACTCGTACATTCCTGTGCCATCACCCGGTCGATAGCACTGTCCCACACAATGGAACTGGTAAATGTCAATATAATCCGTCTTTAAAAGCTTCAGACTCTGCTCCAAATCAGCCCAGAACGCTTCCGGTGTCTTCGCTGCTGTTTTGGTTGCTATATAAATATTATCACGCATTTCGCTCCATCGGTCCCCAAAGGCATAACCGATTTTTTCTTCACTGTCACTGTATGCTCTCGCGGTATCGAAGAAGCGAATTCCACCCTCATATGCACGAAGCAAAATAGACTTTGCCGTTTCAAAATCCACACGCTGAATCGGCAATGCACCAAACGCATTTTGTAAAACCGTTATTCCAGTGCTTCCCAAAGTAATTGACTGCATTTTTAACCTCCTAAGCATCTTTCATAGCCTTTTTTATCAGGCTTTCTAAAGAATATGATAGCTCTTCAGATGGCTGTAATGCCTCGATAAGCGGCGCCATCTTCTTTTTAAAGCGTTCCTCGTCCTTCATCATCTGATACAAGTATGCCGTGTTTTCCGCATCGTCTGCAGCAGAATGTTCCTGGCCCACAAATGTAATGCCAGCACCATTTAATGCTGCATGCAGGGAAATCTGCTGGGATACGCACAGTTTGTCATCGAACAGTTTTTGAATATCCACCCAATTCCCCAGTAGTTTGGTCAATCGCGGTTCCTCATATTCCTTTAATCGATTCTCACGAATAATCTGGCCACGGTCCTCCATGCTCCAGGAACACATTAGTGCTTCCTCATCGCCAATCCAGTCTAAAAATTCCTTCATGGCATCCGGGTACAGCATCCCTCTTCCAACAATTTCATCCGTCAAATGTGTAAGGCTTTGCACCGTATGATCAATATGTCCGTAAATCGGTTTTACGATACGCTCATACTTATCAATGATTTCATCATTCTCATCCAGTTTCACAGCGCCAATCTGAATAATCTCCT
>JAZUHV010000101.1:0-2380 GCA_045641925.1 Butyrivibrio sp. | reverse complement strand
GAACGACATGGCTACGATCCGACTTCGTTTGGCAGTTATTAATGCAACCACGCAGCGATATTTTTGTGCATATGTTTTTGATATTAATCGGGATCATTTTGATGAGATTTTTGGCATCGAGGAGATGCGCCGCCTGGTAGGCATGGAAGGTAGTGCACGGATGCTTTTAGATATCGGCTGGCAGAGAATGGTTCTTCCTGAAGATCGCGAACGGATGCGGGCTTTTCATGATATTTCCAAATGGAAGGATTATCTGAACGGCAGAGATATGTACAATTGCGAATACCGTGGTGTAACGACCGGCTGGAGCCGTGCGACCATATTTGCTTCAGAGCGTGATGAAAAGGGCGAGGTCGCCGTTGTTGTATATACGATAGAAACGATTCATGAACAAAAAGAATATGAGCAGACACTGGCGCAGCAGATTGAGAAAATCAAGGGGCTGAATGTCAGACTTTTGGAATACAACGCCATTGTGACCAATGCTGGTTACGGGGTATGGCATATCTTCATCAAGGATGGAGAAGCACCACGCATGCAGGCAAATGAAAAGATGGCGGAGCTTCTGGATATTGATGCCACGAACATGACCGAAGAGGAAATTTATTCCAGCTGGTACGACAGGGTGGAGCCGGAGGAACTTCCGTCGGTACAGGAAAGCGTTCAGGAAATGATGTCCGGGAAATTCTCTGAAAATACATATGCCTGGAACCATCCGAAAAAGGGTCGCATTTATGTACGATGTGGGGGAACTTCTCAGAAACAAAAAGACGGAACCTTTGTGTTAAGTGGTTACCATGCGGATGTGACAGAGCTGGTTTTGAGGGAGCAGCAGTATAAAAACCGGTTACAGGAGGCGAAGTCTTTAGCTGAGCGTCATAGCAGTGAATTGGCAGAAAAGCTGGATATTATCACCTCTGTGTCTAAGGCATTCAATGTTATTTATTACGTGGATATGAGGGATTATTCCTTCGTGGAAATCGGTGTAAACCGCGCTGGAGTCGAAGAGATTATTGGCCAAAAGGGCGATGCGAGAAAATCCTTTGAAAAAATGTATCAGTATCTTTTGTATCCGGAACATTTGGAGGCAATGCGTGAATTTACAGATTTGACTACATTAAACGAGCGCCTAAAGGATAGATCCTGGATTTCACACCAGTTTTGCGGTCCTGTTGGTGGATGGTCTGAGGGTATCTTTATCGCTGCTAGCCGCAATGAAGATGGCTGGTGTGATCATATCATTTGGGCGACCAAAGACATTGATGAGAGTAAAAAACGTGAAATCGCATATCAGGAGGCTTTAGAGGAAGCATCGGACGTTGCAAAGGCGGCCAATGAGGCAAAAACCACCTTCCTGTTCAATATGTCCCATGATATTCGTACCCCGATGAATGCCATTATGGGCTTCAGGGATTTGCTGGAACTGCATCAGAATGATCCGGTTAAGCGGGAGGACTACTTAAAGAAAATCAAAGATGCGAGCAATGTACTCCTGTCCATCATAAACAATGTATTAGAAATGGCGCGCATCGAAAAGGGTACCGTCGAAATGGAGGAGAAGCCCTGGAGTCTGAACCAGTTTTGCGAATCTCTTTACGATGTATTTGATGAAATGATGGCGCAAAAGGGCCTGAATTTTACCAAAGAGATGCATGTGGAGCACCCATATGTATATTGTGACTCGACCAAACTTCGGAAAATCTTTATTAATATTCTTTCTAATGCCTACAAGTACACCAATCCGGGCGGAAGCGTGCACCTGCAATTAAATGAATTGCCATGTGACAAACCAGGCTTCGCGATGTTCCGATACACGATTCGCGATTCCGGTGTGGGCATGAATGAGGATTTTATTCCGCATATTTTTGAAGAATTTGCGAGGGAAAATAATACGACCGATGCGAAGGTGGAAGGTACCGGCCTCGGTATGCCAATTGTAAAGCGACTCGTGGAATTATTAGGGGGCTCCATTGAGGTATATAGTAAAAAAGGAAAGGGCTCTACATTTGTGGTTACCATGGCACATCATATTGCAGAGAAAGTTTCAGTGGTCGAAGAAACGGACTCAGAGCCGGATTTAAGCATTTTCGAAAAGAAACGAATTCTTTTGGCAGAGGACAATGAACTGAATGCAGAAATTGCAGAGGTTATTTTACTTGAGGCCGGCTTTTTGGTTGAGCGTGCGGAGGATGGCGCAGTTTGTGTGGAGAAGATTCGCAATGCGAAGGCCGGATATTATGATTTGGTACTGATGGATAATCAGATGACGAATATGAATGGTTATGAAGCCACAACAGCAATCCGTGCCTTGGAGGATCATGAGAAAGCCAATATTAAAATCCTTGCGATGACGGCGAATGCATTTGAAGAGGATAAGAGA
>JAZUHV010000100.1:0-3709 GCA_045641925.1 Butyrivibrio sp. | reverse complement strand
CACCATAAACATATAGGAGGAAAAGAAAATGGGAGTTTATGAAGATTTACAAAGACGTGGCCTGATTGCACAGGTTACCGATGAGGCGTTAGTGCGCGACCTTGTCAATAATGGTAAGGCAACCTTCTACATTGGTTTTGATCCAACTGCAGACAGCTTGCATGTGGGCCATTTTATGGCACTTTGCCTGATGAAGAGATTACAGGAAGCTGGCAATAAGCCAATTGCCCTGATTGGTGGCGGTACTGCAATGATTGGTGACCCATCGGGCCGTAATGATATGCGTGCCATGATGACCAAAGAAACCATCGACCACAACCTTGAATGTTTCAAGAAGCAGATGTCCAGATTTATCGATTTTTCTGATAATAAGGCTCTGTTAGTGAACAATGCTGACTGGCTGTTAGACTTGAACTATGTAGATGTTTTACGTGAGGTTGGTCCACATTTTTCCGTAAACAGAATGTTGACCGCTGAGTGCTACAAGCAGCGTATGGAGAAGGGCTTGTCCTTCTTAGAGTTCAACTACATGATTATGCAGTCCTTTGACTTCTACACTTTGTTCCAGAAGTATGGCTGTAACTTACAGTTTGGTGGCGATGACCAGTGGAGTAACATGCTTGGTGGCACCGAACTGATCCGCCGTAAGTTAGGCAAGGACGCATCCGCTATGACCATTACCTTACTTTTGAATTCAGAAGGTAAGAAGATGGGTAAGACCCAGAAGGGTGCTGTGTGGCTGGATCCTGAAAAGACCACCCCATACGAGTTCTTCCAGTACTGGAGAAATGTGGATGATGCAGATGTTATTAAGTGCATGAAGATGCTTACCTTTATTCCAATCGAAGAAATTGAAGCTATGGAATCCTGGGAGGGCGCTAAGCTCAATGAAGCGAAGGAAATCCTGGCACACTCTTTAACAGAACTGGTTCATGGCAAGGAAGAGGCCGACAAAGCACTTGCCGCAGCTAAGTCTGTATTTGGGGCGGGCGATGCGGAAAATATGCCAGAAGCAGAAGTGACCGCTGAAAACTTCAAGGAAGATGGCACGATTGATTTAGTATCCTTAGTGGTACTTGGCGGCTTGTCAGCAACCCGTTCCGAGGCGCGTCGTAATATTGAGCAGGGCGGCGTTACCGTTAATGGCGAGAAGGAAGTGAACTTTGCCAGAACCTTTACAAAGGATGATTTTGGCGATGGAATTATCATTCGCCGTGGCAAGAAGAACTTCAAGAAGCTAGTTTTGAAGTAAAAAATAATGCAATAACGCGGGAAGCAGGTCTGAAAATGACCTGCTTCTTTTCATTGAAAAGCATCATCGCCTTGCTTGAATTTCACACGTCTGCGTGCTATGATGTAGAGAAGAATTGGCATTATTTGGAGGAAGCTATGGAAAACGAAAATTTAGTATCCGAAAAGACTGAGTCTACGGAAGTTGTTTCCAAAAATTTTATTGAACAGATTATTGAAAAAGATTTGGCGGAGGGACATTGTAAGGTTGTTAAGACCCGTTTCCCACCGGAGCCAAATGGCTATTTACATATTGGACATGCAAAGTCCATCCTTTTAAACTATGGCTTGTCCCAGCAGTATGGCGGCAAGTTTAATATGCGTTTTGATGATACAAATCCTACCAAGGAAAAGGAAGAGTTTGTTGAATCCATTATGGCTGATGTGAATTGGCTTGGCGCGGATTATGAAGACAGATTGTTCTTCGCATCTGATTATTTCCCTGTTATGTATGAGGCTGCCGTTAAGCTGATTAAGAAGGGAAAGGCGTATGTTTGTGATTTGACTGCGGATGAAATCCGTGAATATAGAGGAACGCTTACAGAACCTGGGAAGGAAAGTCCTTACAGAAACCGTTCTGTGGAAGAAAACCTTGCACTGTTTGAAGATATGAAGAATGGCAAGTTCGCAGATGGAGAGAAGGTTCTTCGTGCAAGGATTGATATGGCTTCTCCAAACATCAATATGAGAGACCCTATCATTTATCGTGTGGCACATCAGTCCCATCATCGTCAGGGTGATACCTGGTGCATTTATCCGATGTATGACTTTGCCCATCCTATTGAGGATGCAACAGAGGGGATTACGCATTCCATTTGTACACTTGAGTTCGAAGATCATCGCCCATTGTATGATTGGGTATTGATTGAGTGTGAATTTAAGAAGACTGCTGAGGATGCACCAAAGCAGATTGAGTTTGCGAAGCTTTACCTGACCAATGTGGTTACCGGTAAGAGATATATTAAGAGACTTGTTGAGGAAGGCATTGTAGACGGCTGGGACGATCCTAGACTGGTATCCCTCGCTGCATTAAAGCGCCGTGGATTTACCCCTGCCTCCATCAAGAAGTTCGTAGAACTTTGCGGTGTGGCTAAGGCAAACAGCTCTGTTGACTATGCGATGTTAGAGTATTGTATCCGTGAGGATTTAAAGCTAAAGGCACCACGCGCCATGGCAATTATGGATCCCGTTAAGCTCATCATTGACAATTATCCGGAGGGGCAGACCGAGATGCTACCTGCAGTGAACAATGTGGACAATGAAGCACTCGGAACTCGTGAAATTCCATTTAGCCGTGAGCTTTATATCGAGCGTGAAGACTTTATGGAGGAGCCTCCAAAGAAGTATTATCGCATGTTCCCTGGTAATGAAGTTCGTTTAATGAATGCTTACTTTGTAACCTGCACCGGTTGTGTGAAGGATGCCGATGGTAATATTACTGAAGTGCATGCAACTTATGATCCGGAGACCCGCGGCGGTGATTCTGCTGACGGCCGTAAGGTTAAGGGTACCATTCACTGGGTGGATGCTAAGACTGCAATTAAGGCTGAGGCCAGATTATATGAGAATATTGTGGACGAAGAGAAGGGTGTTTACAATGAGGACGGTTCATTGAATCTGAATCCAAATTCGTTAACCGTTACAGATTGTTTTGTTGAGGCTACCTTGGCTGATGTTCAGGCCTATGACAGCTTCCAGTTTGTACGTAATGGTTTCTTCTGTGTGGATAGTAAAGATTCCACTAAGGAGCACCTTGTATTCAATCGTATCGTATCCTTGAAGAGTTCATTTAAATTACCTACAGCATAGGAGGTTAATGTATTGGGAGACAGTAATTTGTTTGGTGGCCTTGAATCCATGGGATTTAAGGGACTAAGCGGTGTGAAACTATTTGATGAAGAAAAGAAACCTGAGCAGAGCGCGACAACGGACTCTGCACCAAAGGAAGCCGTTATTAAGGAGGAGGATTTCGTCTTTGACAAGAAGATGAATTGTCCGGTTTGCGGTCAGGAATTCAAGACGAAGACCGTTAAAACAGGAAAGCCGCGTTTGATTGGGTCCGATTCCGATCTTCGCCCGAAGTATTCCGGAATCGATTCCATTAAATACGATGCAGTGGTATGCCCATTCTGCGGATATGGAGCGCTCACAAGATTTTTCTCTACGATTACGCCGCCGCAAGCGAAATTGGTTCGAGATAATGTGTCTCTTGCATTCACAGGATTGCCTGCGAGTGGGGAAACCTATACCTATGAGGAGGCAATTAATCGCCATAAGCTTGCGCTCTTAAATGCAGTTGTTAAGCGCGGAAAGAATTCCGAGAAAGCTTATACCTGCTTGAAAATTGGCTGGCTATATAGAGGCCAGAGAGAAAGCGTTGAGGGGAACGGCGCGGAGGCTTTGCAGTTAAAGAAGCAAT